>NZ_SCMZ01000083.1:0-9310 GCF_005503285.1 Sphingomonas sp. 2SG | reverse complement strand
CCCCGCAACCGGTCCAGCCGGACTCACCGCCGCCCGAGATCCAGGCGCCCGCGCCCGACGTCGACGTCCCCTCGCCGACGATCCCCGCCACCGATCCCGGCACCGCGCAGCCGGCGGAGATCTGAGCATGAGCACCGATCCCAACGCCCTTTCCGAGGACGCACTGGACAGCAATCCGGACGCCCGTGAGGATGAGCGCAGCGACATCGAACAAGCGGTCGAGGCCCGCGCAGACGCGGTCGCCCGCGGCGAAGGCGGCGAGGAACCCTCGCGCTTCACCGACACCGGCGCCTTCGACGGCAACAGCGGCACCGGCGGCGAGGTCAAGAACCAGGACCTGACGCAACAATGACGAGGCGGCCCTGCGGGGCCGCCTTTTTTTATGCCGGTTGGCCTTGCCCTACTTCGTCTCCGTTGGTTGGCCTCGCCGCACCCCCACCCCGTTCGTCCTGAGCCTGTCGAAGGGCATTGGGTTGCAGGGCGTTTCGACTAGCCCGACCACTGGGGCCGTCTAAAGTTCGATTGAAACCACGCCGCCAAATTCCTCCCTCGCTTTAGCGGGGGAAGGGGACCGCCCGGCGTAGCCGGGTGGTGGAGGGGGCGTTTCCGCAAACGCGAAGCTTACCGTATCCTCCCCCTCCGTCAGTGCTTCGCACTGCCACCTCCCCCTGGCGGGGGAGGACTTAGGGGAGGCCCCCCTTATTTGACCCGCCGCGCCGTCAGGATCGTCACCTTAGTCACCGGCACCTCGCCCTTGAACGCCCCCCGCAGTGTCGCGGTCGGCGACACCGGCGCATCGAAAACCTTTAGGATCACATCCTGCCCCTCGACGACATGGCCGAACGCCGCATAGCCGAGATTGTCGCCCGGCTTGCCCGGGTCCGCATCGAACGACGGCTGGTCGCCGATGCTGATCGTGAACTCGCCGCGCGCGCTGCCCGGCTCGAACCGCGCGGTCGAGACGGTGAAGTCGGTATGGCGGATACCGGTCTGCGTCGTCGGCTCGTGCCTGATCGGCGGCAGCAGCCGCTTGATCTCGCCATCCGGCCCGAATTGCACGAAGCCGAAATGGTCGCCGATCTTCACCGCGCGATAGAAGCTCACCCCGTCGAGCCGCTTGCCGTCGACATATTTGAGGAAATTGCCCGCGCTGATCGGCGCATGCACGATATCCGCCTCGATCACGAACCGCCCGACGCTGGTCTCCAACGCGACGCGCGGCAGCGCCGGCGTCGGCTGCGGCGCGGGCACCGGTGCGGCCGCAGGCGCAGCCTGTTGCGCCGCCACCGGCACCGCGACCAGGGACAGGGCAAGCGTCGCGACCCGAACGAAACCGATCATCCCTGCTCTCCCAATTCAAACGAACCGCAACCGCACGTCCCGCCCGAATTCTGCACGGGCATCGTCGAACACCTGCTCCGCACGCCGCACATAGGCAAGCTCGTCCGCCGGCAGGTCGCCGACATGACGGACGATCACCTCGAAGGGCGGCGCCAGATCGGCGATCCCGCCGCCGAGACAATCGAACAGCGCATCCAGATTGCCGCCGACCCACGGTTTCGCGCCGAGCCGCGGCAGCAGCGCGGCGTAGAAGTCCGCCCTGCTCCGCCAGCCGCGCCCGTCGAGCTCGATCGTCGTCACCGCGCGGCGGTCAGGCGAGCGCCTTCTTGAGCAGCTCGTTGACCACCGCCGGATTGGCCTTGCCGCCCATCGCCTTCATCGTCTGGCCGACGAAGAAGCCGAACAACGTCTCCTTGCCGCCACGATATTGCGCGAGCTGGTTGGGGCTCCTGGCGATCACCTCGGCGATCACCGCCTCGATCGCGCCGGTATCGCTGGTCTGTTTGAGCCCGCGATCCTCGACGATCTTCGACGGCGCATCGCCCGTCTCCAGCATCACCTCGAACACCTGCTTGGCGAGGCTGCCCGACAGCGTGCCGTCGGCGACCAGCGCCAGCAGCTCGGCGGCCTGCGCCGGCGACACCGGCGAGTCGGCGATATCGCGCCCGGTGCGGTTGAGCGCGCCGAACAGCTCCGACGTCGTCCAGTTCGCCGCCGCGACCGGCTTGGCACCCGCGTCGAGCAACGCGTCGAACCAGCGCGCCGCCTCGACCTCGGCGGTCAGCACGTCCGCCTGATAGGCCGAGATGCCGAGCGATTCGTACCGCTTGCGCTTGGCGTCGGGCAGTTCGGGCAGGCTCGCGCGGCACTCGGCGAGGAACGCCTCCTCCAGTTCGAGCGGCAGCAGGTCGGGATCGGGGAAGTAACGGTAATCGTGCGCGTCTTCCTTCGAGCGCATCGAGCGGGTGGTGCCGCTCTCGACGTTGAACAACCGCGTCTCCTGGACGATGCGGCCGCCGTCCTCGATCACCTCGACCTGGCGCTTCGCCTCATATTCGATCGCCGCCATGACGAAGCGCACCGAATTGACGTTCTTCGTCTCGGTGCGCGTGCCTAGCTCGCCGCCGGGCTTGCGCACGGAGACGTTGACGTCGGCGCGCATCGAGCCTTCTTCCATATTGCCGTCGCACGAGCCGACGTAGCGCAGGATCGCGCGCAGTTTGCGCAGATACGCCCCCGCCTCGGCCGGCGAGCGCATGTCGGGCCGGCTGACGATCTCCATCAGCGCGACGCCCGACCGGTTGAGGTCGACATAGGAGCGCGTCGGATGCTGGTCGTGCATCAGCTTGCCGGCGTCCTGCTCGACGTGGATACGCTCGACGCCGATCGTCTTGGTCGCGTCGGGGTTCTTGTCGTCGGGGCTGATCTCGATCGCGCCCTCGCCGACCAGCGGATGATAGAGCTGGCTGATCTGATAGCCCTGCGGCAGATCGGCGTAGAAATAATTCTTGCGATCGAACCGCGACCAGCGGTTGATCTGCGCGTCGATCGCCATGCCGGTACGCACCGCCTGGCGGATGCACTCCATGTTCGGCACCGGCAGCATCCCCGGCATCGCCGCATCGACGAGACTGACCTGCGTGTTCGGCTCCGCCCCGAACGCGGTCGCCGCGCCCGAGAACAATTTGGCGTTGGAGGTGACCTGCGCATGGACCTCGAGGCCGATCACGACCTCCCACTCGCCGGTGGCGCCCTGGATGCGGTAGCTGGTCTCGGTCATGGATGCGTCTCTGGGGTGATGAGGGTAAGGTCTGGAAAATAGGTCGCGAGCCGGCGATCGCGGGTCATCAGCGTCGCGCCGAGCACCTGAGCGTGGCCGGCGATCAGGAAGTCGGGCAATACGCGCTCCCGCTTGCCGCCGCGCCGACGATAGTCGCCGAAAGCCCGGCCACCGGCAAGCGCCGCCTCGACCGTCAACGGCAGCACCTCGACGTGCAGGGTCTCGAGATCGTCGAGGACCATGTCCGCCCGGCATGATCCGGCGATGATTTCCGCCAGGACGATGTGATTGCAGCCAAGGACATCCGATTGTTCCGCTGCAACGACGGTACGGCGCGACCATTCGGGTTCGTAGCCGGTGGCATTACTGAGCAGGTCGGCGATGATGTTGGTGTCGAGCAGGATCACGGCAGCGGTTCGTCACCGCGAATGTCGCGCACGAAGTCCGCTCCCGATTGCGTGAACTGCGGACGTTCGCGGATCCGCGCAAAGAAGGCCGCAAGCCGCGCCTCCCGCTCGTCCGGCGTTTCGTCCGGCCAGCGCTTGCCCGGAACGACCACCGCCTCGCCGCGATCGTTGATCCCGACATCCACCGGCCGCCCCGGCACCAGCCCGATCGCGTCGCGCACGTCCTTGGGGATCAGCACCTGACCCTTGCTCGTCATGTTCGTCGTCGTGCGCTTGTCGAGTAAAGTCGCCATCACCCGCCTCCGGTGTTACCAAGGTAACACCTCACGCGACGATCGTCTACCACCACGCCTGCGGCCGCGCGGTGAAGCCCGCCCGCTGCTCGATCGCCAGCCCGGCGTTGAGCACGCCCTGCTCGTCGAGCGGCTTGCCGATGATCTGCAACCCCAGCGGCAGCCCCTGTTTGTCGAGCCCGCCCGGCACGCTCATCGCCGGCAGACCCGCAAGGCTCGACGGCACGGTGAACACGTCGTTGAGATACATGGCGATCGGATCGGCCGACTTCTCGCCGAGCGCGAACGCCGCCGACGGCGCGGTCGGCGTCAGCAGCACGTCGCACGTCTCCCACGCCCGCTCGAAATCGCGCGCGATCAGCGCCCGCACCTTCTGCGCCTGCGTGTAATAGGCGTCGTAAAAGCCCGCCGACAGCACATAGGTGCCGATCATGATGCGGCGCTTCACCTCCGGCCCGAAGCCGGCGGCGCGGGTCGCGGCATACATGTCCTGCAACCCCGCCCCTTCGGACAGCTCGCGCAGGCCGTAACGCACGCCGTCATAGCGCGCGAGGTTGGACGAGGCCTCCGCCGGCGCGATGATGTAATAGGCTGGCAGCGCATATTTGGTATGTGGCAGCGAGACCTCGACGATCTCCGCGCCCGCATCGCGCAGCCAGTCGATCCCCGCCTGCCACAGCGCCTCGATCTCCTCGGGCATGCCGTCGACGCGATATTCCTTGGGAATACCGACGCGCTTGCCCGCGAGATTGCCCGACAACCCCTGTTCCCAGCGCGGCACGTCGAGCTGGAGCGAGGTCGCGTCCTTGGCGTCGAACCCGGCCATCGCCTCGAGCAGGATCGCGCAGTCGCGCACGTCGCGCGCCATCGGCCCCGCCTGATCCAGCGACGAGGCGAAGGCGATCGTCCCCCAGCGCGAGCAGCGGCCATAGGTCGGCTTGATGCCGCTGATCCCGGTGAACGCCGCCGGCTGGCGGATCGAACCGCCGGTGTCGGTACCGGTCGCGCCCGGGCACAGCCCCGCCGCCACCGCGGACGAACTGCCGCCCGACGAGCCGCCCGGCGCCAGCGGCGCATCGCTGCCCGGCCGCCGCCACGGCGAGATCACGTTGCCGAACGCGCTGGTCTCGTTCGACGAGCCCATCGCGAACTGGTCCATGTTGAGCTTGCCGAGCATCCCCGCGCCGGCATCCCACAATTTCTGCGAGATCGTCGATTCGTAGGTCGGCACGAAGCCTTCGAGGATATGGCTCGCCGCGGTGGTCGCGACGCCGTTCGTGCAGAACAGATCCTTCATCCCGATCGGCACGCCGGCGAGCGGCCTCAGCGTCTCGCCCGCCGCGCGCGCGGCATCGGCGGCGCGCGCCGCGGCCAGCGCATGATCGGGCGTCTCGACGAGGAAGGCGTTGAGCGGCTTGGCCTTCGCCACCTTCACCACGAAGGCGTCGGCGACCTCGACCGCGGAGAAAGCGCCGCTGCGCACCCCGTCGCGTAGGGCGGCGACGCCCAATTCGGTCAGCTCGGCCATTATTCGATCACCTTGGGAACGGTAAAGAAGCCATGCTCCGCCTGGGGAGCATTGGCCATCAGCGCGTCGCGGATACCGCCGCCGGTCAGCGGATCGGCGTTGATCACGTCCTCGCGCAGGCGCAGCTGGTTGGGGATGACCGCGGTCATCGGCTCGATGCCGGCGGTATCCACCCCTTCCAGTTGCTCGATCCAGCCGAGGATGTTGCTGAGTTCGGGGGCGAGGCGCGCGGCATCCTCGTCGGTGATCGCGATGCGCGCGAGCGCGGCGACCTTCTTCACGGTGGCGGTGTCTACGGACATGGCCTTGCGCCTATCAGAGGCGGCTCGGCGGATGCAACCTCCGCTTGCGTGGCCGCGCGCAACCGTATGTTGCCAGTTCGCCGGGGCTCGTCCATCAGGCGGCCTCCCTGCCCTGCCCGGAACCCGCACGCTTGGCCCGCAAATTCCTCTACGTCTTCGCGTTCCTGATCGCGCTCGTCATCGCCGGCGCCTTCGCCTACCGGCTCTACGGCGTCGACATCCTGCGCATGGCGCTGGTCCCGTCCGAGGCGTTCAGGGCGCAGCCGCGCGTCGATCCGAAGCGCTATGACGATCGCGCGATGTGGATCGCCCGCCCCGACATCCCGGCCAATCCCGCGCTCTGGACCCCCGCCGGCTACACGCCCGAGGCGAGCCCGAAGGCGGCGGTCTTCTTCATCCACCCGACCTCGTACATCGGCCGCGACCATTGGAACGCGACGCTCGACGACGCCGAGACCAATGCGCGCGCCGCGATCTTCCTGCGCGGCCAGGCGAGCGCGTTCAACGCCGCCGGCGAGATCTGGTCGCCGCGCTACCGGCAGGCGACGTTCGGCGCCTTCCTGACCAGCGTCGCCGACGCCAATCGCGCGCTCGACCTCGCTTATGGCGACGTCGCCGCCGCTTTCGCCACCTTCGTCAGGCAGGTCGATCCCAAGCGGCCGATCATCCTCGCCGGCCACAGTCAGGGCGCGCTCCATCTCACCCGCCTGCTCCGCGAACAGGTGGCGGGCAAGCCGATCGCCAAGCGCATCGTCGCCGCTTATGTCGTCGGCTGGCCGGTGTCGAAGACCACCGATCTTGCCGCGCTCGGCCTGCCCGAATGCACCCGCGCCGATCAGGCGCGCTGCCTGCTGTCCTGGGAGAGTTTCGCCGAGCCCGCCGACCCGCAGCAGATCACCGACGTCTACGACCAGACGCAGGGGTTCGACGGCCGCCCGCGCCGCGACACGCCGCTCGTCTGCACCAACCCGCTGACCGGCACCGCCGACGCCGTCGCCCCCGCCACCGCCAACCAGGGCACGCTCTACCCCTCGGCCGATCTCAGCAGCGCGACGATCGCGCCCGGCAAGGTGCCCGCGCGCTGCGGCCCGCGCGGCTTCCTGCTGATCGGCGAGCCGCCCGAGGTCGGCAGCTACGTGCTCCCCGGTAACAATTACCATGTCTACGATTACAGCCTGTTCTGGGCCAACGTCCGCGCCGATGCGCTGCGCCGGCTCGCCGCCTTCGGCGCGAAGCGATGATCACCCCCGATCGCGCCGTCTTCCGCGAGGCGCTGCCGGCGGGCGGGCGGCTGCTCGGTCTCGACCTCGGCAGCAAGACGATCGGCACCGCGCTGTGCGACGCCGGCTGGAGCTTCGCCAGCCCCGCCGAGCTGATCCGCCGCAGCAAGTTCACCAAGGACAAGGCGGCGCTGGTCGCGCTCGCCACCGCGCAGCAGGTGAAGGGACTGGTCCTCGGCCTCCCGCTCAACCTCGACGGCAGCGAGAGCCCGCGCAGCCAGTCGACGCGCGCCTTCGCGAAGAATTGCGCCGACCTCGGTCTGCCGATCCTGCTGTGGGACGAACGCTGGTCGACGGTGGCGGTGGAACGCACGATGATCGAACAGGACATGAGCCGCGCCAAACGCGCCGAACGGATCGACAACCTCGCCGCGGCGCACATCCTGCAAGCGGCAATCGACGCGCTGGTGATGGTTTAGCGAATAGGCGCTGCCGCTTTGTATCTGAACGCAAGTGGCTCCCATGCAGGGATCGGCCATTCAGAAAGGAAGCAACAACGGCCGTCGACAGCTAGTTCTAGTACGCTGTAAAACGACGAAAAATCTTGAAAGCTTCCGGTATACCACTACGCTTGGCGGCCGGGAGATGTCAGGTATGGCAAATAGCAAAATCATAAACCCTGTCGTTCTGCGGAGAGGTGCAGGCATTGGGACCGGCAACGCCGAAACAGATGATAAATTCCTATTTGACTGCTTTGTCGAATATCCCCCTGTTGATGAATGCCGTCAGGCCGGATCGCCTGTAATGGTTGTAGCGGGCCGAACAGGGTCTGGAAAAACCGCAATTTTGCGATACCTCGAGGCTCAGTCGAGACATTCAAGCGCCATTGATCCGTTTGAGATGTCGATGAGCTACGTATCAAATTCAGATGCCTTGCGTTTCCTTCAGGCGATTGGAGCCGACTTAGACCTATTTTTTCAGGTCCTTTGGAAGCACGTACTGTGCATCGAGTATATTAGACTGAGATGGAGCGTCGATAGCGCTGAGAAATCGCAAAATATCTTTTCGAAATTATTTGACCGCTTCGCAAGAGAAGACAGAAAGAAACGCTCAATTGAGTATATCAAGGCTTGGGAGGGAAAGTTCTGGATTACAATGGACCAGAACATCAAAGAGATAACCGAGCTTGTCGAGGGGAAATTACATGCGGAGATTGGAGGTGAGATCGACAAGTTCAAGGCCGGCGGACAGTATGACAAACGATTAAGTCGGGAAAAGAAGACCGAGATTGTCGCTCGTACTCGACGCATCATAAGCTCGGAGCAACTCGCCGAACTGCATGGCGTTATAGAAATGCTAGCTGCGCACGATACAGACCAAAACACGTTCTATGTTACTGTTGATAAGCTAGATGAGCGATGGGTTGATGATAGCGTACGATTTCGAATGATAAAAGGACTCATGGAGTCATTACGCAGCTTTAGAAAGATTAACAATCTAAAAATACTTGTCGCCCTTCGTGAAGACGTTATCGAACGCGTCGTTCAGGAGACGGCAGATATCAGCTTTCAGCGCGAAAAGTTCGAAGATCTTATGGTTCGTCTTCGCTGGTCCAAGTACGAGCTAAAGCAGGTAATCGATAAGCGGTTGAATTTTCTTTTCAAGCGCCAACACGGCGCGTCTTTGATTGGCTTTGCGGACATTTTTCCTCCACTGATCGGCGGGAAGAGCAGCCTCGATTGGGTAATGGAGCGCACACTTATGAGGCCGCGCGATGCCATTACGTTAGTGAATGAATGCATCGATGCATCGAACAACCAAGGTCAGATTTCCGTATCCGCGATGCGCAAAGCCGAAGTCGAGTTCGCCAGGAGACGAAAGGACGCTCTAGTTCAGGAATGGAAAAGCGCGTTTCCGCTGCTCGAAGATATCCTTGTGCTGTTTACGTCAAAACGCAAGTCTGGTATCGATCTAATTGAATTACTAGACAAGGTTGATGATTTCTGCACCTCCGTTTGGGGATCAAAGCAAATCGGTTTTGACCCGGTTTGGGTACTATGCAATGCATACGCTGACGGTAAGAAGAAGGGTGCTCTGGATGTTCTATCTGAACTTGCAACCATTCTCTACCGCACGGGGGCAATCGGTATCAAAATTCGATCTCAGGATCGTTTTATGTATGCTCATACGGATCAACCCCTGATTTCGGCTCAGGTTTTATCAGTTGATACCAAGGTGCGCCTGCATCCGATGCTGCAAGCCGCGTACAACTTGCAAGAGCAAGCGGTATAGCGACAACCACCCCCTGTCCTACACCCCACCCCCTCTGCTACACCCCGCTTGCTCTTTCGCATTGTGACCCGCATCATCACCAAAACGGAAACGATCGGGCCGGATCGTTTCCGTTCAAGTGTCCATCTTGTCCACGTTGCCCCAATC
>NZ_SCMZ01000082.1:0-9403 GCF_005503285.1 Sphingomonas sp. 2SG | reverse complement strand
ATCCTACCGTATCATGGCAGGTCGAGAGTTCCGGGTCCGGAACGAATACGCCGCCCGATCATTCCCCTAGCGCTATTCAAGCCCAGGAGGTTCTATGCGTAAGGTTCTCGGATTGGTCGTCGTCGCGGGTGCGCTCATGGTCAGCGCGTGCAACACGGTCGAAGGCGTCGGCAAGGACGTGAAGTCGGCCGGCAGCACGGTCGCCAAGACCGCCGACGACGCCAAGTAAGCTTCCACCTCACGTGGTCGGAAAAGCCTCCGCTCCTGCGAGCGGAGGCTTTTTTGTGTGACGTGTTTGTCTGCCTCCCCGATGGGGAAGCGGGTTACGCCTCGACGATGTCGGTGCCTTGGACCTTCAACCGCTTGCGTTCGGTAAACCAGATGCCAATGATCGCGACCTCGTAAAGCAGGATCAACGGCACGGCGAGCAGCACCTGGCTCATCAGGTCGGGCGGGGTCAGCACCGCGGCGATCGCCGTTGCGCCGACGATCGCATAGCGCCGTGCGCCGATCAGCTGCTTGCGCGTGATGATCCCGGCCCGTTCGAGCAGCATCAGCAACACCGGCAGCAGGAACGCGATGCCGAAGGCGAAGAGGAACTGCATCACGAACGACAGATAGTTGCCGATCGCCGGCAGCGCTTCCTGATGGACGCCGCCGACGTTGCCCTGGAAGCTCAGCAGGAAATGCAGCGCCATCGGGATCGCCATATAATAAGCGAGTGCGGCGCCGCTGATGAACAGGATCGGGGTGGCGAGGATGAAGGGCAGCAGCGCGCGCTTCTCCTTGCGGTACAGGCCCGGCGCGACGAACTGCCAGAGCTGGTTGGCGATCACCGGAAAGGCGATCATCATCGCGGCGAAGAAGGCGACCTTCACCTTGACGAAGAACGCCTCGAAGATCTGCGTGTAGATCACCGTCTTCTGCCCGGCCGACAGCAGCGGCTGGACGAGGAAGGCGAAGATATCCTCCGCGAACCAATAGCTCAGGCCAAAGGCGACGACGAGCGCGGCGATGCAATAGAGCAGGCGCCGGCGCAATTCGATGAGATGGTCGAGCAGCGGCGCGCGGCTGGCGTCGACCTCGTCCTCGATGTCCATGCCGCTCATGATGGCGTGGTATCCGGATGCGGCGCCGGCTTGTGCTCGGGTGCCGGCATGACGACCGGCTTTTCGACCATCACGGCCGCATCAGGCTCGGCCTGCCCCGCCGGATCGGCCGCCGCGACCGGTTCGGCGGCGGCAACCGATTCCGCGTCCGACGACACCGGATGCTCGGCCATGATCCGGGCATTCTCCGCGGCCCAGCGCTTCTCCATTTCTTCCAGCTCCGCCTCGCGGACCATATTGTCGAAACCCTGGCGGAAGGAACGCGCGACACCGCGCGCCTTGCCGACCCAATAGCCGACGACCCGCATCGCCTTCGGCAGGTCCTTGGGTCCGATCACCACCAGCGCCACGAAGGCGACCAGCAGGAATTCGGACGGCGCGATATCGAACATGTAACGCTGTCAGCGGATCGAGGGCGGCTTAACGGTCGTCGCGGACGCGCTCGCCGTCGCGATCGAACGCGGGCTCGGCGGCCTTCTGTGCTTCGATGCGCGGCGCCGGCTTGGCGGGCACGTCGTCGTCGTGTTCGGCCATGCCCTTCTTGAAATTCTTCACACCCTTGGCGACATCGCCCATCAGGTTGGAGAATCGGCCGCCGCCGAGCAGCAGAATCGCGACGACGGCAAGAACGAGCAGATGGATCGGGCTGAAGCTGCCCATGGCGTATCTCCTAGAATGTCTTCTTATCTAATCGCTATCGGTGTCCTTTGCCACCTCCAAAGCTTCCTCGAGCGCAAGGTCGACGGGATCGAGCAGGCCGGCGGCGCGCAGGTCGTCGATCCCCGGCAGGTCACGACGGCTTTCGAGGCCGAAATGATCGAGAAAGCCCGGCGTCGTTGCATAGAGCAACGGTCGGCCCGGCAGCTCGCGCCGCCCCGCCGGGCGCACCCACCCGGCCTCCATCAGCACGTCCAGCGTCCCCTTGGCGGTGGCGACGCCGCGGATCGCCTCGATCTCGGCGCGAGTGACGGGCTCGTGATAGGCGATGATCGCCAGCGTCTCGATGCCGGCGCGGCTCAGCCGGCGCACCTCCTCGCGATCGCGACGGAGCAGATGCGCGAGATCGGGTGCGGTCTCGAAATGCCAGCGCTCGCCACGGCGGACCAGAGCGATGCCGCGACCGGCATAATTACTTTCGAGCCGGGCGAGCACCGCGCGCACATCGACGTTGCCGACATAGGCACGGATCGAATCGACGCCGAGCGGCTCGGCCGCGGCGAACAGCAGCGCCTCCACCGCGCGCATCGCGTCGTCGGGGGGCGTCATTGCAGCGCCCTGAGATATAGCGGCGCGAACGGCGCCGACTGGCGCAATTCCACCCTGCCCTGTTTGGCGAGTTCGAGTGCGGCGAGGAAGGACGAGGCGAGCGCGGACTTGCGCAGCCGCCCCGATCCGTCGGGCAGGAAGCTCTCCAGCGTCGTCCAGTCGAGGTGCACGCCGATCAGGCGCGACACGCGCTCCAGCGCCGCCTCCAGCGTCATCACCTCGCGATCGGCAACGACGTGCATCACCGGGCGGGTGCGTGCGCTGACCCGGCCATAGGCCGCGATGAGGTCGTAGATCTCCGCTTGCCAGCGGGCGTGGCGGATCGTCCGCAGCCCCTCCGGCGCGCGCCGCAGGAAGACGTCGCGGCCCAGCCGGTCGCGCGCCACCAGCCGCGCGCCCGCCTCGCGCATCGCGGCGAGCCGTTCGAGCCGCAATTGCAGGCGCAGCGCGAGTTCCTCGGGGTCGGGCTCCTGCTCCGGGTCGCGCGGCAGCAGCAGCGCCGACTTCAGATAGGCGAGCCACGCCGCCATCACGAGATAATCGGCAGCGACCTCCAGTTGCAGCGTCTGGCGTTGCTGGATGTAGCGCAGATATTGCTCGACCAGCGCGAGGATCGACAGCTTGCGCAGGTCGACCTTCTGCGCGCGCGCCAGCGTCAGCAGCAGGTCGAGCGGCCCCTCCCAGCCTTCCAGATCGAGCGTGAGCTGTTCGGGTTCGGCCATCAGACCAAAGCGAGAAACGCGTCGCGTTGCGCGATCAGCGCGTCGAAATCGCCCGTCGGTGCGCCGACGCTCGCCATCGCGCGGTCGAGGCGCGCGCGCGCGGCATCGCCGATCGGACCGAGCCTGCCGGCGATCTCGACCATCTCGTCCATCCGCGCCCAGCAATCGAGGACGAGGTCGCAGCCCGCGGCGATCGCGCCCGCGGCTTTCTCGCCCGCGGTGCCGGACAGCGCCTTCATGTCGATGTCGTCGGTCATCAGCAGCCCGTCGAAACCGATCGCGCCGCGGATCACCTGTTCGATCACGATCGGCGAGAGGGTCGCGGGGCGCTCGCGATCCCAGGCCTCGAAGACGATGTGCGAGGTCATTCCCATCGGCGCCTGCGCCAGCGTGCGGAAGGGTTCGAGATCGACCTCGAGCGCCGCGGCGTCGGCGGTGACGGTGGGGAGAAGATGATGGCTGTCGACCTGCGCGCGACCGTGGCCGGGCATATGCTTGACGACGCCGACGACGCCGCCGGCCGCCAGCCCCTCCAGCATCGCGCGGCCGAGCGCGGCGACCTGCATCGGCTCGGCGCCATAAGTGCGGCAGCTGATCGCCTCGGTGGTGTCGCGCTGCGCGATATCGATGATCGGAGCGCAATCGACGGTGATACCGACCTCGGCGAGCATCAGCCCGAGCGCCTGGCCGTTGGCGCGCATCGCCTGGATCGCCGACATCGGTGCGGTGTCGTAGAGTGCGGCGAAGGCGGGGCCGGCGGGAAAGGCGGGCCATTCGGGCGGCCCCATGCGGGCGACGCGACCGCCTTCCTGGTCGATCAGGATCGGCAGGTCGGTGCGGCCGGAAAGGTCGCGCAGGGCGTCGGTAAGCGCGCGGACCTGTTCCCGATCACGGATGTTGCGTTTGAATAGGATGTAGCCGGCGGGGTCCGCCTCGGCGAAGAAGGCACGTTCGTCGGGGGTGAGGGCGAGGCCGGCGATGCCGAAGATGACGGGCTTCATGCGGCACGGTTAGCGCGGGTGCGCGCAAGATGCGAGGGTTGGCCACCTAAGTCCTCCCCGGCGGGGCGAGACCGTTGCCGAAGGGGGCCGTGATGAGGTTCCTTCGGTTCGCCCGACAGATTCGTCACCCCGGACTTGTTCCGGGGTCCCCCGGGCCGCAGGGGTATCGCTTACGCCCTGAGCCGTTCCCCTCGCCGCGGAGTGGACCCCGGAACCAGTCCGGGGTGACGGTGTGGATGGGCGAAGAGCACCCCGCCTCAGCTCGCGACGAAGCAGCTTTCGCCGGCGACGCGCAGGCGGCCGCAGATATCGGCGGCCTGGTTGGCGCTGCCGGCGTTGACGCGCAGGCGATAGAGCGTGCGGCCGCCGGTGGCGACCGATTGTACCGACTTGCCGAGCGGCGCCAAATAGCTGAATCGCTTGGAGAAACCGTCCCACGCGCTGTTCGCCAGCGCCTCGCTGGGATAGGCGCCGAGCTGGACCAGCGAGCCGCTGGCGCCGGTCGCCGCCGGCTTGCGCTGGACGCTGACCGGCTCCGCAGCGACGAGCTTGCCGCTCGATGCCGGCACCTGCGCGACGGCGTTGCTGCCGCCGGGGCCGGCGGCCTTTGCGGTCGGCGCGACGCGATGGCCGTCGATCGGCTTTTCCGGCACCGCGTTGAGATCGATCGAGCCATTGCCCGCCTTGCCCGCGCTGGTCGCGATCGCGGCATCGCCCTCGCCCTTGACCTTGAGGCCGCCGGGCTCGTCGGGCTTGACCTTATAGTCGCCGTCCTGCGCGGCGATGAGTTGTCCATCGGCGGTCGCGCGGGTCTGCAGCTTGTAGATGCCGAAGATGATCAGCGCGAGCACGGCGAGGCCGACGACGACCAGCGCGATCGTCTTGCCGATCGGCGCGCCCTGTTCCTCATCGGGCTCGACGGTTTCGAGCCACGGCAGGCGGTCCTCGTCGCGCAGATCCAGTCCGTCCCCCATCACTTCATCTCCGAAACCGCGACCACACCCATGATGCTCAGCCCGTTACGGATAATCTGTGCGACCGCCGTCGCCAAGAACAGACGCGCCGCGGTGGCATCATGATCGTCGACCACCAGGAAGCGGCGGTCGGGCCGGTCGTTGCCGACATTCCACAGAGCGTGAAAGGCGGCAGCTAAGTCATACAGATAGAACGCAATTCTATGCGGTTCACGCGCCGTCGCAGCGGTCTCGACGATGCGCGGGAATTGCGCGGCGAGCTTCACCAGCGCCAGCTCTTCCGTATCAAGCCGGGACAGATCGGCGGCGCGGGCCGCGATCCCCGCTTCCTCGGCGCGGCGGTGCAGCGAGGCGACGCGGGCGTGGGCGTATTGGACGTAGAAGACCGGATTGTCCTTCGACGCCTCGACCACCTTGGCGAAGTCGAAATCCATCTGCGCATCGGAGCGACGGGTCAGCATCGTGAAGCGGACGACGTCCTTGCCGACCTCGCGCACCACGTCGGCGAGCGTGACGAAATTGCCGGCGCGCTTCGACATCTTGACCGGCTCGCCGCCGCGCAGCAGCCGAACCATCTGGACGAGCTTGACGTCGAAGCGCGTCTTGCCGCCGGTCAGCGCGGCGACCGCGGCCTGGATGCGCTTGACGGTGCCGGCATGGTCGGCGCCCCAGATGTCGATGAGCTGGTCGGCCGACTGGCTCTTTTGGAAGTGGTAGGCGAGGTCGGCGCCGAAATAGGTCCACTGGCCGTTCGACTTTTTGATCGGCCGGTCCTGATCGTCGCCGAACTGGGTCGAGCGGAACAGCGGCAGCTCGACCGGCTCCCAATCCTCGGGCGTTTCGCCCTTCGGCGCTTCGAGCACGCCGTCGTAGACGAGGCCACGCGACCGCAGCTCCGCCTCGGCCGCCTCGGGCTTGCCCGCGGCCTGCAACTCGGCTTCCGACGAAAACAGGTCGTGATGGATGCCGAGCAGCGCCAGATCCGCGCGGATCATCACCAGCATCGCCGCGACCGCACGGGTGCGGAACAGCGCCAGCCATTCGCCTTCCGGCGCGCCGACGTAGCGGTCCCCGAATTCCGCGGCGAGGTCCTTGCCGACGGGGACGAGATAATCGCCCGGATACAGGCCCTCGGGGATCGCGATCGTCTCGCCGAGCGCCTCGCGGTAGCGCAGGTGCGCCGAGCGGGCGAGCACGTCGACCTGACCGCCCGCATCGTTGACGTAATATTCGCGGATGACCTTGTGGCCGGCGAATTCGAGCAAGGCGGCGAGCGCATCGCCGACCACCGCGCCGCGGCAATGGCCCATATGCATCGGACCGGTCGGATTGGCGGAAACGTATTCGACGTTGACGCTGATCCCCTGCCCCTGCGTCGAACGGCCGTAATCGGCGCCGGCCGCCTGGATCTGCGCGAGTTCGTCGCGCCATGCGGCGTCGGTAAGGCGCAGGTTGATGAAGCCGGGGCCGGCGACGCTCGCCTCGGCGACCTCGTCCAGCTTCGCCAGTTCGGCGGCGAGCGCCTCACCGAGCGCGCGCGGGTTGAGCTTGGCCGGCTTGGCGAGGACCATCGCGGCATTGGTGGCGAGGTCGCCGTGACTGGCGTCGCGCGGCGGCTCGACCGTCACGTTCTTGCGATCGAGATCGGCCGGCAACGTGCCGGCGGCGACGAGGGTATCGAGAGCCGCGGCGACATGCGCGGCGAAGCGGGTGTAAAGCGTCATGAGCGTCCGTTCGGCGAAAGTCCCCTGCTCTAGCTTACAAGCGGGGTGGGTTCAAATAGCTGCACTGCACCATGGCGTGTTGGACGACATGGACCAGATGGACACCTTAACGGAAACGATCGAGGGGTGATCGTTTCCGTTTCTGCTCTGATCGATCAGCGCGCCACGTTCGATGCCGGGTCTAACAGAGGAGGTGTCTGTAGGACAGCCGGCCCCTCACACCCGCAGCAGCCCCTCGATCGCCGCCGTCTTCGCACTCGCCGGGAAGAGCGCGGCCATCGCGCGGGGCGGCTCGACCGCGAAATGGTCGGCGACCGCGCCGCCGATGAAGGCATCGAGCGGCGTCGTCGGCTTGAGGTCGCGTGCCTCGTAAAGGCTGGCTGGCGCGAGGCCGGGCCAGTCAGCGAGGACGCGGCCGCCGCGGACCGCGCCGCCGAACAGCATCGCCGCGGTGCCGGTGCCGTGGTCGGTGCCGCCGGTGCCGTTGATCGCGACGGTGCGGCCGAATTCGGTCGCGACGAGAACCAACGTATCATCCCATACCGGGCCAAGACCCGCCTGAAGCGCGCCGAGCATCGCGTCGAGCCCCTTGAGCTGCGTCGCGAGACGGCCGCGCTGGCCGGCGTGGGTGTCCCAGCCGCCGGTCTCGATCGTCGCGATCCGCGCGCCGTTCGCCGGCGCGAGCAGCCGCGCCGCCAGCGCACCGGTCGCCGCGGCGTTGCGGCCGTTGTCGCGGGTGAGGTCGCCGGTCAGCTGGCGGGTCTGCAGCGCCTCGTTCCACAGGCCGTGCAGTTGCGCATCGCCTTGATAAAGCTGCGTTACCCGAGCGAGCAGGTCGTCCGAGGCGTCGGGCAGCGACGAGGGCGCGTAGCTCGCCACCTCGCGGCGGCCGCGCAATGCCATCGGCACGGTGGCGGCGATCGCGATCGCCTTGGCGTCGTCGGTGGGGACGACGCCGAGCAGGCGGTTCATCCAACCGTCCTTGAGCTGATAGGCGCCCGTGCCGCCGGTCTCGAGCACGTTCTGGCCGTCGAAATGCGAGCGGTCGCGATAGGGCGAGGCGATCGCATGCGCGAACAGCGCCTGCCCCTTGCCGTAGAGCGCGGCGGCGTTCGCCATCGCCGGGTGGAGCGCGAACATTGCATCGAGCTTGGTCCCGGCGGTGAGATCGGCGGCGAGGTCGCCGCGCGCGCCGACGAAGGCGGGATCGCCGGTCGCGCCGATCGTGCCGAGTCCGTCGGCGGCGCCACGCTGGATGATGAAGACGAAGCGCTTGGCGGTCGCCGCCCTGGCGAAGGCCATGCGCGGCGCGAAGCTGCCGAGCAAGCCGAGGCCGCCGGCGGCGAGGAAGGAGCGACGATCCATGATCTTACCTCCGCATCATTTCGGGCGAGACGAGCAGCAGCGCGAGCGCCTGCCCGGGGCTTTCGGCGCGGGCGAGCGCCTGCGTGGTGGCGGGCGAAACCGCGTCGGGGAACAGCCGCGGCGCGAGCGCGCGCGCGTCGATCGTCGCGCCCGAACGGGCGGCTAAGCGCTCCGCCGCCTCGACGCGGCGCATCACCGCATCGGGACCGGCCCAGCTCGGCGCGGTGTCGTCGTAACCGATGGGCTGGCCGGGCTTCCACAGCGGCTGGCCCAATTGGTTGAGCAACCCCTGCACCGCCTGCGGCTTGACGTCGGCGAGGCCGAGCGCGCGATAGGTGGAGACGGTCCATTCCCACGGCGTCTTGAACTTGGCCGGCGCCGGCCGCCACGCCTCGGGCGAGGCGATCAGCGCGCGATAGACGGTGGGCAGGTCGCCGTTCGAGCGGCGGAACGCCGTCTCCAGCCGCGCGACCATCGCCGGCGGCGGCGCGTCGTCGGCGAAATGGCGGGCGAGCTTGGTGGCGACATGACGCGCGGTTGCGGGGTGGACGGCGAAATCGGCGAGCGCGGCGCGCGCCTGATCCTCCTCGCCGGGCGGATAGGTCTTGCCGAGGATCGTGCGCGCGCCGGGCTGATGGATGTCGGGGACGAAGGCGAAGCTGCCCGGCGGCCGGTCCGCGACGAAACGCGCGGCCGGGCCGCCGCCGATCACGCCGACCGTCCAGCCGGTCATCGCGCGGGCGAATTCGGTGACGTCGGCCTGGGTATAGCCGGTGCGGACGCCCAGCGTGTGCAGCTCCATGATCTCGCGCGCCAGATTCTCGTTGAGCCCGATCCGGCGCTGGCCGCGCGCGGCGGCTTTAACGCCGACCGGACTGTCGGGGCCGACCGACACCGCCTGATCGAGATACAGCAGCATCGCCGGATGGCGCTCGACCGCGAACAGCATGTCGGCGAAGCGGCCCATCACATGCGGGCGGATCGCCTCCATCTCCAGCGTGCCCGACAGGCCGGTGAGTTCGAGCTTGTCGGCGGAGACGGCGAAGTGATTCGACCAGAACCAGACGAGCCGCTCGGCGAAGGGGGTCGGCGTGGCGATCGCGACCGCGGTGCGCGCGCCGACGAGGTCGACGTAATCCTGCTGCGCGGCGCGCTGGGCGGTGTCGCGTGCCTGCTGCCTGGCGTCGCGTTGCGGGGCGGGCGGCGCGGCGCCAGGCAGCAGGCTGTACCTTATACACATCT
>NZ_SCMZ01000081.1:0-9680 GCF_005503285.1 Sphingomonas sp. 2SG | reverse complement strand
ATCCCGGCGCAGGCCGGGACCCATGGTTACGGTGCGGCCAGTGGTGCGTGCTGCCATCCGCCGCGCGTGTCCATGGGTCCCGGCGTTCGCCGGGATGACGATAAGGGCGGGGGTTGCGCGCCCCTCCACCGTCATCCCCGCGGAGGCGGGGATCCAGACGCGCGGATCTTCGCTTGAGCCGCGGGGTCAGCGTGTATGGATCCCCGCCTCCGCGGGGATGACAGTGAGGGGGTGTTCGGCGGACGGTGCCTTCCTCCATCGTCATCCCGGCGCAGGCCGGGACCCATGGTTGCGGCGTGGGCAATGGTGCGTGCTGCCATCCGCCGCGCGTGTCCATGGGTCCCGGCGTTCGCCGGGATGACGATAGGGGGGCGGGGGTGCGCGCCCCTCCACCGTCATCCCCGCGGAGGCGGGGATCCAGACGCGTGGGTCTTCGCTTGAGCCGCGGGGGCAGCGTATATGGATCCCCGCCTTCGCGGGGATGACAGTAGGGGGTGTTTAGAAGGGGACGCCTCCCCTCCGCACATCACAGCGTCCGGATGATCCCCGAGAAATCCGTTCCGCCGTTCCCGGCGGCGACGAACGCCTCGTACAAGGCGGTCGCATGCGCGCCGAGCGGGGTCGTCGCGCCCGCGCCTTCGGCCGCCTGCATCGCCAGCCGCAGGTCCTTGAGCATCAGCGCGGCGGCGAATCCGCCCTGATAGTCGTGGTCGGCGGGCGTCTCCGGGCCGACGCCGGGGAGGGGGCAATAGCTCGTCATCGACCAGCTCTGGCCCGAGCTGACCGACGAGATTTCGTAGAAGGTCTGCGCATCGAGCCCCAGCCGTTCGGCGAGCCGGAACGCCTCGCAGGTCGCGATCATCGTCGCGCCGAGCAGCATGTTGTTGGCCATCTTGGCGGCCTGGCCGGCGCCGCTCGCGCCGGCGTGGATCACCGCCTTGCCCATGTCGGCGAGAAACGGGCGCGCGCGTTCGAACGCATCCTCGGGACCGCCGACCATGAAGGTGAGCGTGCCGGCATTGGCGGCGCCGATCCCGCCCGACACCGGCGCGTCGACCGCGGCGAGACCCTTGGCCGCCGCGGTCCCGGCGACGCGGCGCGCGGTGGCGACGTCGATCGTCGAACAGTCGATCAGGATCGCGGACGGCTCGGCATGGCCGAACACCGCATCGGCATAGACGCTTTCGACATGCGTGCCGGCGGGCAGCATGGTGACGATCGCCTCGGCACCCGCAACCGCCTCGGCGGCGCCGGCGACGGGCAGGCAGCCGGCCGCCTGCGCCTTGTCGAGCGCCGCGGCGCTGAGGTCGAAGGCGCGGACGTCATGGCCGTGCTTCGCGAGGTTGGCGGCCATGCCGCCGCCCATGTTGCCGAGGCCGATGAAGGCGACGCGTGCCATGTCTCTCTCCTATTGCCGGATCAGGTCGCGGCCGACGATCATCCGCATCACCTGGTTGGTGCCTTCGAGGATCGAATGGACGCGCAGGTCGCGCCAGAAACGCTCGATCGGATAATCCATCAGATAGCCGTAGCCGCCGTGCAATTGCAGCGCGCGGTCGACGACGCTGCTGCCGGTATCGGTGGCGAGCCGCTTGGCCATCGCCGCGAAGCGCGTCTTGTCGGGGGCGTTGGCGGTCACCTTCGCCGCCGCCATGTAGAGCAGCGCACGCGCCGCCTCCAGCTCGGTCGCCATGTCGGCGAGGGTGAATTGGGTGTTCTGGAAGTCGGCGATCGCCGTACCGAACTGCTTGCGGTCCTTGGTATAGCGGATCGCCTCGTCGAGGCAGCGCTGCGCGCCGCCGAGGCTGCACGCGCCGATGTTGAGCCGGCCGCCGTCGAGCCCCATCATCGCGATGCGGAAGCCCTCGCCCTCGGCGCCGACGAGATTTTCCACCGGCACGCGGACGTTGTCGAACGTCACCTGCCGCGTCGGCTGCGAATGCCAGCCGAGCTTGCGCTCGTTGGCGCCGAACGACACGCCGGCCATGTCCTTCTCGATCACCAGCGCCGAAATGCCCTTGGGCCCCTCCTCGCCGGTGCGGACCATCGTCACGTAGACCTCGTTCTCGCCGGCGCCGGAGATGAACTGTTTCGAGCCGGTGACGACATAATGATCGCCGTCGCGGACCGCCTTGGTCTTCAGCGCGGCGGCGTCGCTGCCCGAGCCGGGTTCGGTGAGGCAATAGCTGCCGAGCCGGTCCATCGTGACGAGGCTGGGGAGATATTTGTCCTTCACCGTCTGCGACCCGAAGCGGTCGATCATCCAGCTCGCCATATTGTGGATCGAGATGAATGCGCTGGTCGACGGACAGCCATAGGCCATCGCCTCCATGATGAGTGCCGCCTCGAGCCGGCCGAGCGCGATGCCGCCGCTCTCCTCCGACACGTAGATCGCGGCGAAGCCGAGTTCGGCCGCCGCCTTGATCGTGTCGCGCGGGAAGATGTGCTTCTCGTCCCATTCCGCCGCATGGGGCGTGATCCGGTCGGCGGTGAAGCGGCGCGCGAGTTCCTGGATCTCGCGCTGGTCGTCCGTGAGATCAAATTGGGGGGTCAGGTCGAACTGGTTTTCCATGATATCCTCAGGCCGGGCAGCGGCTGTAGCGGAACGAGCCGGCGCGATTGGCGTCGCCCCTGGCCTCGCGCACCAGCGTCTTGCCGTCGTCGAGCAGGGTGAGCGTGGTGGGTTCGGACCAGGTCATGCCCTCGCCGCTCATCGGCAGGTCGAAGGCGATCTGGTCCGGGCGGGTCTGGCGGATCGTGGCCGCGGTGCCGCGCGATTCGAAGAAGGACAGGCGGTTGCCGGCGATGGTCAGCGTGCCCTTGTCGGCACCGCTCGCCGGGTCGCAATCGCCCGACACCATGCCCCAATGGCCCTGGAAGCCGCCGGGAATCGCGGCGATCGGCGAGGGGCTGACCGCGGGGATCGGCACGACGCTGTTCTGCGGATCGACGGTGAGGTCGTTTGGCGTCGGCTCGACCGCGGCGCTGCCGCCCGACGATTCGTTGTTGGCCGATTCGCCGCCCGAACAGGCGGCGAGACCGAGCGCGGCGGCGAGGAGGATCGTGCTGCGCATGCCGGTCAGCCCATCGTCGGGATGACGAAGGCGTCCTGGATGCGGCTCGGGCCGCCATCCTCGCTGCCGCCGGGGAGCGCCGAGCCGTCGGGCCAGCGCTGCGTCACCGTCTTGACCTTGGTCCAGAATTTGACGCCTTCCATGCCGTGCTGGTTGGTGTCGCCGAACGCGCTGCGCTTCCAGCCGCCGAAGCTGTGATAGGCGACCGGCACCGGGATCGGCACGTTGATCCCGACCATCCCGACATTGACCCGCGCCGCGAACTCGCGCGCGGCATGGCCGTTGCGGGTGAAGATCGCGACGCCGTTGCCATATTGATGCTCGCTCGGCAGCCGCACCGCGGTCTCGAAATCGGGCGCGCGGACGATCTGGAGGACGGGGCCGAAGATCTCCTCCTTATACGCCGACATCTCGGGCGTGACGCGGTCGAACAAGGTCGGGCCGACGAAGAAGCCCTTCTCATGCCCCTGCAGCGTGAAGCCGCGGCCGTCGACGACCAGTTCGGCGCCCTCGTCGACGCCGGTCTGGATCCAGTTCTCGACGCGCTGCTTGTGCGCGGCGTTGACCACCGGGCCGTAATGCGCCTGCGCATCGGTCGACACGCCGACGCGCAGCGCGGCGATCGCCGGGATCAGTTTCTCGCGCAGCGCATCGGCGGTCTTGTCGCCGACCGGCACCACCACGGGCAGCGCCATGCAGCGCTCGCCCGCCGAACCGAAGGCCGCGCCCGACAGATCGGCGACGACCTGGTCGAGATCGGCGTCGGGCATGACGATGCCGTGGTTCTTGGCGCCGCCCATCGCCTGCACCCGCTTGCCCGCCTCAACGCCGCGGCGGTAGACGTAATGCGCGATGTCGCTCGACCCGACGAAGCTGACCGCGCTGATCGCGGGGTGATCGAGGATCGCGTCGACCATCGCCTTGTCGCCATGGACGACCTGCAAAATGCCCTTGGGCGCGCCTGCCTCCAGCATCAGTTCGGCGAGCCGCACCGGCACCGACGGATCGCGTTCGGACGGCTTGAGGAGGAAGGCGTTGCCGGTGGCGATGGCGACGCCGAACATCCACATCGGGATCATCGCCGGGAAGTTGAACGGGGTGATCCCCGCGCCGATGCCGAGCGGCTGGCGCATCGAATAGACGTCGATGCCGGGGCCGGCGCCTTGCGTATATTCGCCCTTCAGGATGTGCGGGATGCCGCAGCAGAATTCGATCACCTCCAGCCCGCGCTGGATGTCGCCCTTCGAATCGGCGATCACCTTGCCGTGTTCGGAGGAGAGCAGGTGCGCGAGCGCGTCCATGTTCGCCTCGACCAGTTCCTTGAAGCGGAACATGACGCGGGCGCGGCGCTGCGGATTGGTGGCGGCCCAGCCGGGCTGCGCGGCCTGCGCCGCGGCGACGGCGCGGTCGAGATCGGCCGCGGTGCCGAGCGGCACGCGCGCCTGGATCTCGCCGCTGTTGGGATCGAACACGTCGCCGTAGCGCGTGGCATCACCGCCGGCCGATCCGACGATGAGATGATCGATGGTACGCATCCTCGCTCCTTCGTGCCGCTTTGGTCGGCTTTGGAGCTTCCGTCGCAGGGTCGGGCGTGCGGTGCAAGAGGGGGCGGGCAATTGGTGGGGAAGGCTGACGTTTTTTGGAGGGCGGCGCGCTTGATGTGGCGTAGGCTATCTAAGGAATGCGGAGCCTACGGCAGGACACCGTAGGCTATTAGCGCTGCGTCCTTAAGGCAGTGCTCAGGAAAAAATTGTGTCACCGTGATGAAAATCAGAGGATTTCCGCGATTTGTGGCAGGGCGATATATACCGGTATGCCGCACTAGGTTGTGCGGAGCGCAACCAGTGTGTGTGGGCCGTCTCAACTTCAACACGTAGCTTCGCCTTCTGCCGCCCCAGCCAGCTCGTAAAAACTCAATCCTCTTAATGACTTGCGCAGATATTCTGACCCATTGTGGGGCAGGTATTTGGGGCAGCCTTGTGGGCGTTCTTGCTTGATTGAAGAGTCGCGCTAACCTCCGAACCGAGGCGCATAAGCGCAGTAGGATGAAAGGGGGGGGCGGAATGGCTGCCAAATTGCGAGTAAGTCTAGCGGAGGGCATCTTCGAGGCGGAGGGGGATGACGCCTTCGTCAAGGAAATGCATTCCGAGTTTAAGGACTATGTTGGGCAATTTTTCGGAGCGAAGCCGCAGCCGCCCGTGCGTTCACAACCTGATCGTACTGCGTCAGAGAAGCCGCGGGAAGAACCCGAAGGTGACGAGGAGTCGCTTGAGGCTGGCGAAACTTCTGGCAAGGTACGCCGTACCCCTGTGCGACGCCGCCGCGTCACCGCCCCTGTAGAAGGTGGCCCCACCAAGAAGGCCAGGTACGAGCCACAGGTCGACCCGGACCTGAAGCTGCCGGGAATGGTCGACGCGTTCAACTCATATGAGTTTAGGGGCCACCATTAGATGGTGCTGTTCTTTGGCCACTTCCTTGCCCACGACGCCGGGCTAAATCCCTTTACGGCGAGTCAGATATTCACCTGTTACCGGATGGTGAAAGTCAAGCCGCCCAAGTCGTTCACCCAAGCGGTGTATGACAATCGATCGAAGAGGCACTTCTTCAAGATTGAAAGCCTCGATGCTATATCTATGACCCACATAGGGGACACTTACTACGAGTATGATCTTAAGAAGGCTGATCAAGCTTGAGCGGGGTAAGTGGCTTTTATAGCTCTTTGGAAGGTGCCAACGGCTTTAGTGCAGGCGGACGGATCGACGCGTTTGTATACTACCTTACAGAGGTGGTCGGTGCACCGAGCGCCACCGCTGCAGAGGTAGCCGCTTGTTTCCGCCAATGCGACCTAGCAGTGCCCGCGTCGATCCCACAGCACCTGTCGCGCGGACTGAAAGGGAAGCCGCCAAAGTTCATCAAGGTCGGAGCGGGCGGCTACCGCTTAGAGCGCCACGCCAAGCAGCGACTTGCCGGATTGATTGGCGCAGAAACCGCCGTGCTAGACATCCCCGCAGATTTACAGCGATTGGTCGATGAATTGCCTGAAGGTGCCCGGAGGGATTTCCTAAAGGAGGCGCTGGCCTGCTTCGGGGTTCATGCGTACCGGGCGACTGTCACGATGGCGTGGCTGCTAACCTTAGATCACCTCTTTGAGCTGATCCTGACTAACCACTTGGCCGCATTCAACAAAGTGCTGGCGGCGAACACCGACAGGCGGGTGAAGGTCACGACGGTCGCCGTTCGTGATGACTTCGGTGAAATGCCCGAGGGCAAGTTCGTCGAGTTCTGTCGCTCGGCGGGTGTCGTATCGAATGACGTCCGAAAAATACTTGATGAGAAGCTTGGGACACGCAACAGCGCGGCGCATCCATCCGGGGTTGTGTTCAGTAGGGCGAAGGTGGTCTCCTTTGTTGAGGACCTCTTCGCGAATGTCATCCGCAAGTATCCGCTGAAGTGACGCGCAGGCCCTCGGCGCGCCGACACCATAAGGATTGAACAAAGTTAACTAGGCCTCCGATTGTGTCGGTGGCTTTGCGTCATGAGAGTAGACGGTGGTGCTGTCTTCCGCGCGCAAGCCCTAACTAGTAAACGAGAGCCAATTTCCTGCGCTGCCATTCAGTACGTAATCACCGTTGCCGAGACTTTACAAAATTGTCGGCACCGAGGTCGCCGTCGCCCAGCGCCATCAAGAAATCACTGTCGGACGCAAGGAGACAACCAGCCGAAAGGCGCAAACCGCCAGAACCGTTGGTGCTGAGCTTGTCGAAGCACAGTGGGACTCACCTGCCCTTCGACAGGCTCAGGGCGAACGGGGGAGGGGTGGTTCGGCTGGCCGGGGTCACGCGCCGTCATCGACGCGCCCGTTCTGACCGGATTATGCGGGGCGTATCGGCTGTGGCGGGACGGCGCATGCCTCGGCAGCCGGGGGGAGGCGAACCTCCCCCCGCGCATCACTCCGCCGCGGCTTTCTTCGCCGCGGGCTTCTTCGCCGGCGCCTTCTTGGCCGCCGCTGGCTTTGCCGCCGTCGTCTTCGTCCCCGCCGCCTTGGCCGCGGGCTTCTTCGCCGCGGCCTTCTTGGCGGGCGCCTTCTTCTTCTTTGCCGGTGCCGCCGCCGCGCGGTCGTCGATCAGCTGGGCCGCCTCTTCCAGCGTCAGCGCCTCGGGGGTGATCGACTTGGGCAGGGTCGCGTTGGTCTCGCCGTCGGTGACATAGGGGCCGTAGCGCCCCTCCATCAGCTTGATCTCCGCCTCGGTGCGCGGGTGCTTGCCGAGCTCCTTGAGCGGCGCGCGCGCGGCGCCGCGTGCCGGACGGCCGCCGCCCGCCGCCGCCTCGGCGAGCTTGACCACCGCGGCGTTCATCCCCGTCTCGAACACGTCGGCGGTCGATTGCAATCGCGCATATTTGCCGCTGTGCGCCAGATACGGCCCGTAGCGGCCGATCGACGCGGTGATCGGCTCGCCCGTCTCCGGGTGGTTGCCGATCGTGCGCGGCAGGCTGAGCAGCTTGAGCGCCCATTCGAGGTCGAGCTCGCCGGGCAGGTCCTTGGGGATCGAGGCGCGCCTGGCCTCCTTGCCCTCGCCGAGCTGGATATAGGGGCCGAACCGCCCCGACTTGCGCTCGACCTCGAGCCCCGTCGCCGGGTCCTTGCCGAGCCCCTCGGGGCCGCTGTCGCCCTCCTCGCCGCCGGGTTGCGCGAAGCGGCGGGTGTATTTGCACTCGGGATAATTGGAGCAGGCGATGAACGCGCCGAACTTGCCGCCGCGCAGCGCCAGCTTGCCCTCCTCGCATTTGGGGCAGAGCCGCGGGTCCGATCCGTCCGCCTTGTCGGGGAACAGATAGGGCGCGAGGAAGACGTCGAGCTCGGCGGTGATCGCGCTAGGCTGCTGCTCCATCACCTCGTTGGTGCGCGGCTTGAAGTCGCGCCAGAAGGCTTCGAGCACCGCCTGCCATTGCGCGCGGCCGCCCGAGACGTCGTCGAGCTCCTCCTCCAGCTCCGCGGTATAGTCGAAGCCGACGTATTTCTCGAAGAAGCGCTCGAGGAAGGCGGTGACGAGGCGGCCGCTTTCCTCGGCGAAGAAGCGGTTCTTCTCGACGCGCACATAGGCGCGGTCCTTCAGCGTCTTGATGATCGAGGCATAGGTCGACGGGCGGCCGATGCCGAGTTCCTCCATCCGCTTGACGAGGCTCGCTTCCGAGAAGCGCGGCGGCGGCTGGGTGAAATGCTGTTCGGCGTCGACGGCCTTTTTCGCCGGCGCGTCGCCCTCGCGCAGGCGGGGCAGGCGGCGCGCCTCCTCGTCCTGCGTGTCGTCCGACCCCTCTTCGTAGAGCGCGAGGAAGCCGGGGAAGAGCACGACCTGGCCGGTCGCGCGCAGTACGTTGCGGCCGGTGCCGTCCGCCATCTCGACGGTGGTGCGCTCCATGCGCGCCGAGGCCATCTGGCTGGCGAGCGCGCGCTTCCAGATCAGCTCGTACAGGCGGTTGTGGTCGCCCGAGCCGGCGCGGTCCTTGGTGAAGTCGGTCGGGCGGATCGCCTCGTGCGCTTCCTGCGCGTTCTTCGCCTTGGTCTGATACTGGCGCGGCGAATCGGGCACGTAGCTCGCGTCATAGCGGTTGGCGATGGCGAGGCGCGCGGCGGAGATGGCGCTGCCGTCCATCTGCACGCCGTCGGTGCGCATATAGGTGATCGCGCCGTCCTCGTAGAGGCCCTGCGCGATCCGCATCGTATGATCGGCGGAGAAGCCGAGCTTGCGCGCCGCCTCCTGCTGGAGCGTCGAAGTGGTGAAGGGCGGCGGCGGGTTGCGCGTCGCCGGCTTGGTCTCGACGGTCTGGACCGAGAAGCGGCCCTCCTCGACCGCGGTCTTGGCTTTCAGCGCGTCGCCCTCGGTGCCGATCGACAGGCGGTCGAGCTTTTTGCCGTCCCATTGCACGAGGCGCGCGACGAAGGGCGTGCCGTCCTGCTCCATCTGCGCGGTGACCGACCAATATTCCTGTGCCTTGAACGCCTCGATCTCGCGTTCGCGGCCGACGATCAGGCGCAGCGCGACCGACTGGACGCGGCCCGCCGACTTGGCGCCGGGCAGCTTGCGCCACAGCACCGGCGAGAGGGTGAAGCCGACGAGATAGTCCAATGCGCGGCGGGCGCGATAGGCGTCGATCAGGTCGGTATCGAGCTCGCGCGGCGCCTTCATCGCGGCGAGGATCGCCGGCTTGGTGATCGCGTTGAAGGTGACGCGCTGGACGTCCTTGGGCAGCGCCTTGCGGCCGCGCAGCACCTCCTGCACGTGCCAGCTGATCGCCTCGCCCTCGCGATCGGGGTCGGTGGCGAGGATCAGGCGGTCGGCGGTCTTCGAGAGATCAGCGATCGCCTTCAGCTGCTTGGACTTGTCCGCGTAATTCTCCCATTCCATCGCGAAATTCTCGTCCGGGTTCACCGAGCCGTCGCGCGCCGGCAGATCGCGGACGTGACCGTAGGAGGCGAGGACGCGGAAATCCGAGCCGAGATACTTTTCGATGGTTTTCGCCTTGGCGGGCGATTCGACGATGACGAGCTGCATGGCGGTTCAATAGCGTCCTTACGTGTACGCGCGAGGGTGGCGAGCGGTCGGGGCT
>NZ_SCMZ01000080.1:0-9760 GCF_005503285.1 Sphingomonas sp. 2SG | reverse complement strand
ACCTCCCCCCGCCCCCCGCCGACCTGCTGCGCGACGCCGCTCTGTTCCTCGACTTCGACGGCACGCTCGTGGAACTCGCCGAGCATCCGGAGGCAGTCGCGGTCGACGCGCGCCTCGCCGCCTTGATCGAGCGGCTGTCGGATCGGCTCGACGGCCGCGTCGCGATCATCTCCGGCCGCCCGGTCAGCGGCATCCGCGCCCTGTTCGGCGATCCGCATTTCGCCATCTCGGGCAGCCACGGGCTCGAGGTGCGCTGGCCCGACGGACGGCACGAACGCGCGGAACGCCCGGCCGCCCTCGACCGTATAGTGACCGAGATGAAAGCCTTCGCAACTGCAACATCGGGTGTGCTGGTCGAGGAGAAGCCGCTCGGCGCCGCGCTCCACTATCGCGCCGTGCCGGCCGCCGAAACCGCGGCGCATGCCCTCGCCACCCGCCTCGCCGCCGACGCCGGCCTGCATCTCCAGACCGGCAAGATGATGGTCGAGGTGCGCGTCCCCGGCGCCGACAAGGGCACAGCGCTCCACGCGCTGATGCAGAGCCCCGCGATGGCCGGCCGCCGCCCCGTCTTCCTCGGCGACGACGATACCGACGAGCCGGCGATGGTCGCCGCACGCACGCTAGGCGGCGCCGGCGTGCTGATCGGCGCGCCGCGTGATACCTCCGCCGCTTATCGTCTCGATACCGTCGCCCAGACCCTCCAATGGCTCGAAGCCGCAACCGAAAGCCTCGCCGCATGACCCCTGAGCCCGATGCGTCCGCGATGAGCGTCGACCTCTGGCCGATCGGCAATTGCCAGGTCAGCGCGTTGATCGATCGTGCCGGCCGCTTCGTCTGGGCGTGCGTGCCGCGCGTCGACGGCGATCCGCTCTTCTCGGCGCTGGTCGGCGGCGCGGAGCCGGACAGCGGCTATTGGTCGATCGGCATCGAGAATTCGGTCAAGGTCGAGCAACACTACATCCGCAACACGCCGATCCTCGTCAGCACGCATACCGACGATGCCGGCAACGTGCTGGAGGTCACCGACTTCTGCCCGCGTTTCGTGCGGACGGGACGCACCTATCGCCCGGTCGCCTTCGCGCGCATCGTCCGGCCGATCGCCGGCAGCCCGCGCGTCACCGTCAAGCTGCGCACCACCTGCGGCTGGGGCGGCACCTGCCGCGAACAGATAGGCGGCTCCAACCATCTGCGCATCCTGCTTGATTCGATGCAGCTGCGCCTCACCACCACCGCGCCGATCGGCATGGTGCAGGAAGAGCGCGCCTTCCGCCTCGAACGGCCGCTGCATTTCTTCCTCGGGCCGGACGAAAGCTTCAGCGGCGACCTCGCCGAGACGCTCGAGGCGATGCTCGCGCAGACGATCACCGAATGGCAGGAATGGGTGCGCGGCCTCGCCATCCCGCTGGAATGGCAGGACGTCGTGATCCGCTCGGCGATCACGCTGAAGCTATGCCAGCACGAGGAAACCGGCGCGATCGTCGCCGCGCTCACCACCTCGATCCCCGAACACGCCGGGTCGGAGCGCAACTGGGACTATCGCTATTGCTGGGTGCGCGACGCCTATTACACCGTACAGGCGCTCAACCGGCTGGGCGCGCTCGACGTGCTGGAGGGCTATCTCGGCTATCTGCGCAACATCGTCGACAGCGCCGCGGGCGGCCATATCCAGCCGCTATACGGCGTGCTCGGGGAACCGACGCTCGAGGAGCGCTTCGCCCCCGGCCTCACCGGCTATCGCGGCATGGGGCCGGTGCGCGTCGGCAATCAGGCCTATGAGCAGATCCAGCACGACGCCTACGGCCAGATCGTGCTGTGCAGCGTCCACGCCTTCTTCGACCAACGGCTGTTCCGCCAGTCGGGCCGCGAGGATTTCGAAAGCCTCGAACATGTCGGCGAGCGGGCGTGGCAGTTCCACGACCAGCCCGATGCCGGATTGTGGGAGCTGCGCACGCGGCAGAGCGTCCACACCTATTCGTCGGCGATGTGCTGGGCGGCGTGCGACCGGCTCGCCAATGCCGCCCACGTGCTGGGCCTCGAAGACCGTCGCGCCTTCTGGCAGGATCGCGCCGACACGATTCGCGCCGAGATCGAGACGCGCGCATGGCGGCCCGAGACCAACCGCATGTCGGCGACCTTCTCGGGCGACGATCTCGACGCCAGCCTGATCCAGCTGCTTGACCTGCGCTTCTTCGAGCCCGACGATCCCCGCTTCATCGGCACGCTGGAGGCGGTGGAAAAGGGCCTGCGCCGCGGCAGCCACATGTTGCGCTACGATACCGAGGACGATTTCGGCCTGCCCGAGACGGCGTTCAACGTCTGCACCTTCTGGCTGATCGAGGCGCTACATTTCACCGGCCGCCATGCCGATGCGCGCGCGCTGTTCGACGAGATGCTGGCACGGCGCACCGCAGCGGGGCTTCTCTCCGAGGATATCGACCCGACATCGGGGGAATTGTGGGGCAATTACCCGCAGACCTATTCGCTGGTCGGCATGATCAACTGTGCCGCCCTGTTGTCTAAACCATGGAGTTCGATCCGCTGAGCCGCCTGATCATCATATCCAATCGCGTTTCTGCCCCGAAGGGCTCTGACTCCGGTGCACAGGGCGGCCTTGCGGTCGCGCTCGCCTCCGCATTGCGGGAATATAAGGGGATCTGGTTCGGCTGGTCGGGCGATCAGACCGACGAATATACCGGCCAGATCACCTTCCAGCGCAACGAAGGCGTCACCACCGCAACCGTCGATCTCGAAGAGCAGGATATCGACGAATATTACAACGGCTATGCCAATCGCACGCTCTGGCCGCTGTTCCATTACCGGGTCGATCTGGCCGAATACGAACGCGAATTCGCCGGCGGCTATCAGCGCGTCAACGAACGCTTCGCCGATACCGTGCAGCCGCTGATCGAAGAGGACGACGCGGTCTGGATCCAGGACTATCACCTGTTCCCGCTCGGCGAGGAGCTGCGCAAGCGCGGTGCGACGAACAGGCTTGGCTTCTTCCTGCACATTCCATGGCCGCCGCGCCGGCTGCTGTCGATCCTGCCCGAGGCGCAGGCGCTGGTGCGCAGCCTGTTCGCCTATGACGTCATCGGCTTCCACACCGACGAATGGCTGCATTCATTCCGCGACTATGCGCTCGCCGAACTCGGCGCGCGGATGGAAGGCGACGAGCTGGTCCTCGACGATCGCCGGGTGAAGGTGATGGCCTGCCCGATCGGCATCGACGCCAAGGAATTCGCCGGCCTCGCCACCAGCACGCGCGGCCGCCTCGCCTTCCGCCAGATGCGCGATGCGGCGGTCGGCCGCGACATGATCGTCGGCGTCGACCGGCTCGATTATTCCAAGGGACTGGAGGAGCGGTTCCTCGGCTACGAACGCTTCCTCAACGAGCATCCCGAGGAACGCAAGGAAGTCACCCTGCTCCAGATCGCGCCGCCCAGCCGCGCGACCGTCGGCAGCTATCAGAAGATCCGCAGCACGCTGGAGGGTCTCGCGGGGCGGATCAACGGCGGCTATGCCGATATCGACTGGGTGCCGATCCGCTACGTCAACCAGGGCTATCCGCGCGACGTGCTCGCCGGCATCTATCGCGCCGCCAAGATCGGGCTGGTCACGCCGCTGCGCGACGGCATGAATCTCGTCGCCAAGGAATATGTCGCGGCGCAGAACCCGGAGGATCCCGGCGTGCTGATCCTGTCGCGCTTCGCCGGTGCCGCCTGCCAGCTTACCGACGCGGTGCTCATCAACCCCTATTCCGCCGAGGAGATGTCCGACGCGATCATGCTCGCGTTGCGCATGCCGCGCGAGGAACGGATCGAGCGCTGGACCAAGATGATGGACGTCATCACCCGCGAGGATATCGGCTGGTGGCGCAAGACCTTCACCGATGCGCTGATGGGTCCGACAGTGGAGACGGAGCAGGAGCAGACGGAGCCCGCATGAGACGTTCCCGGGGCAGCGCCTCGGGCATCTCGGCGCGGATGAAGGCATAGATCGCCTCACGCACGTCGCAACGCAGGTCGAAGGCGGTCGAGGCGTCCTTGGCGGTCATCAGCCCGCGCAACTCCATCGTTCCGTCGGGCTTCGAATCGGTCACCTGCAGGTTGAAGAAGCGCTGGTCCCAGCGCGGATTGGCGCGGACGACCTCCTCCAGTTTGGCGCGGATGCGCGGCACGTCGGCGGCGGGATCGAGATACCAGAACACCGAGCCGAGCAACGCGCTCGTCTCGCGGGTCCAGTTCTGGAAGCTGTTTTCGAGGAACTTGGAGACCGGCACCACCAGCCGCCGGTCGTCCCAGATCCGCACGACGACATAGGTCAGGCGGATGTCTTCGATCCGCCCCCATTCATTGTCGATGATGACGACGTCGTCGATGCGGATCGGCTCGGTGAACGCCATCTGGATGCCGGCGATCAGATTCTTGAGCGCGGGCTGGGCGGCGGCACCGATCGCGAGGCCGGCGACGCCCGCCGAGGCCGCCAGCGTCACGCCGATCGTGCGGACGCTGGGGATGCTCATCAGCATCATCATCACGGTCAGCAGGATCAGCACGAACACGCCGATCCGGTGGAGGATGCTGATCCGCGTCCGCCGCCGCCGCGCACGCAGGTTGTCGGTGGCGGTGATGTCGAACCGCACCTCGCTGAGGTCGCGATAGGCGGTGAGCGCGGCGAGCAGCATCCAGCCGAACATCGCCGGGGTGAGCAATCCGATCACCCGCTGCCAGATCGTCTCCCAATAGCGCGGCAGGTCTAGCCCCGGCCCCGACGCGGCGAGCGCGACGCCGATCATCAGCCAGAACGTCGGCCGCCCGAGCCGCGCGATGAGGATATCGTCGGTCTTGGTCGCGGTCCGGCTGGCGACCTTGCGCAGCACCGCGAACAGGATGCGATGCACCACCGCCAGGATCAGCACGAAGACCAGCACCCCGGCCAGCCGGGCCTGCCATTCGGGCAACGTCACGTCGAGATAGGGGATACGCATCGGGCTAACACGCACGACCGCGGTTAAGGCTCCCTGGCTTGCGGTGGTTCATGCTGCAGCTGCGAAGAAGGGTGTTCACGCGGAGGCGCGAAACGAATGATTTATGCTGGAGCGTTGAGCCTTTGAGATTGAGGGTCGGGGTCAGTGAATCACCCGGCATCCTTCCACCACCGTTCGTACTGAGCTTGTCGAAGAACGGTGGGACTCACCTGCCCTTCGACAAGCTCAGGGCGAACGGGCCGGGGGTGGGTCAGCAAGATCAGGCGTGTCTCCGACAACAGATATTGCTTCTCCGCGCCTCCGCGTGAACCATTCTCTTCGCGTCTTCGCGTCTTCGCGTGAACACCTCCTCAGCCAGCCGCGGAACGCGCCCGCACCCGCCACCGCCACACCCCCGTGACGAATAGCACCGCCGGCAGCAGCCCCGACACGAACACCAGCCACCGCCCGAACAAGCCGAACGCCTCCCCGTCGTGCAGCGGATGCAGCCACGTCAGCAGCACGTCGCCGCCGCTGTCGCGCCGCGCGTCGCGCACCGCCAGCACCCGCCCGTCATAGGGATCGAGCCACACGTTGCTGCGCGGGAAACGCCGGCTTGGCTCACCGGGCAGCGCGAAATTGACCCGCACCACGCCGCGCGCATCCGCCGGCGTCTCGATCCACGCCAGCGCGCCGCCCGGCAGCGCCCGCTCCGCCCGCCGCACCAGATCGTCGAGCGGCAGGACTCCTGCCGCCCGCGGCACGCTCGACAATCGCGGCGGCACGAACAGCGGCGAAGTTCGCGCCACCACGGGACGTACCTGATCGGGCAGGTCGAGCATCGCCCCCGTCACCGTCACGACGATCAGCACCAAGGCCCCGCCGATCCCCGTCCATTTGTGCCAGTCATACAGGCGTCGCGACCGCACCGCACCGCGCTTCCACGCCAGCGAACGACGCCAGCCGCCCGGCCGCGGCCACCACGCCCACAAACCGCTGATTAGCATAGCGAGCATGACGATCCCGGCGATCCCCATCACGATCGCCCCCGGTTCCTCGAGCAGCAGCCGGTAATGGAGATCATAGATCCACGTCGTCCAGTAATCGCCCCAATGGCCGCGCCGCACCACCCGCAGGCTGACCGGGTCGAGCCACAGCATCAGCGGCGCGAACGCCCGCCCCCGCGTCTCGACGGGCTGGTAATAGCGCACCGGGATCGGCCCGCCGTCGGGCGTCACCTCGATGCGCCACGCGCCCGTCCGCCCCGGCTCGGCACGGTGCAAGGCGGCATAAACCGCCTGCCACGACGTGGGCCGCGCCCCCGCCGCCACCCGCGCGAGGCCCGGATGCAGCGCGCCGTCGATCGCGGTGTAGAAGACCAGCACGCTCCCGGTCAGCCCGGTGAGCGCGAACAGCGCGCCCACGCTCAGCCCCAGCCACAAATGGATGCGCCGGACGACGACCCGCGCCCTCACAGCGTCAGCCGCACGCTGCCATAAAGCGCGCGGCTATCGGCCGGCGAGTGCAGCACCTGCGTCCCGTCATACCACACATATTCGTAACGACGGTTGCCGATGTTCTTCAGCTGCGCCGCCACCTCGAGCCGCGGCAGCACCCGCCACGCCACCTCGCCGGCCACCACCAGATAGGCGCCGTAGCGCGGCAAGGTGTTGGCGGGCGTCAGCTCGTAGCTCGACTGGCCATTGCCCCACAGCGATACGCGCCACCGCTCGACGGGAACGACATCGACCCCGCCGGAGAACAGGTTCTGCGGCACATGGTCGATCCAATTGCCCGCCTGCGACGGCGTCGCCGGATCGGGCGTGACGATCCGCGCCCGCTGATAGGAATAGGCGCCCCACAGATTGACACCCTTCACCGGCGTCACGCTGACCTGCACGTCGAGCCCGCGCCGCCGCGTCGCGCCGAGATTGTCGCTGTCGCCGGAGGGATCGTTGAGCCGCCGCTTGATCTCGCCGCTCGCGGTCTGCTCCCACAGCGCGACGCGCGCCTCCAGCCAGCGACCCCGCGCCAGCTTGACCCCCGCCTCCCAGCCCTCGTTGATCGACGGCGCAAGGTCGGTGGTGCGCGGCGGCACCTTGTAGGCGCCGGCGCCGACGCCGATCTGGAACGTCCGCCCGTAATTGCCATAAGCGGTGACACCCGCCACCGGGGTGATCGCGACGCTCAATTTGGGCTGGCTGATCGTGCCGTAATCGTTGATCGGATAGCGCTGCCCGTTCAGCCGGTTGCGCAGGGATCCGGAGACGGTGTCGAACCGCCAGCCCGGCGTGATGCTCAGCCATGCGGTGGGCTCGATCACTGCCTGCGCATAGCCGCCCGCGACGGTCAGGCCGAACGCCTGGTCGCGCGTCTGGCTGATGATGATGCGGCTGGCGGTCAGCCAGCGCAGGCTTTCGTTATCCTGCACCTGCACGTCGCCGCCGACCTCCAGCATCAGCCGGTGCAGGAAGGCGACCCTCGGATGATAATGGAGCGTCGCCAGCGCGCCATATTGGTCCTCACGCGCTAGCCGCCGCTGCTGCGCCACCGTGGCGGAAAAGCGCACGAAGCGGTCGTCGTGCAGCCCGTTGGCATAGCCCTTGGCGCTCAGCGCCAGCGTATCGGTGAGATCGGCATCGAGGTGCAGGCTGTACTGGCTCATCTGCCGCCGCCCGCCGTCGGTCGCCGAGACCGGATAGGAGCGCCGCCGGTCGGCATAAGCGTCGGCGTCGGTGAGATAGCCGGGCTCCTGCGCCTCGACCTGCGCGTAGCGCGCGATCCCGCCGAGCCGCACCGCGCCCCAGTCGTAGAACCATTTGCCCGCGAGGCTCACCCGGTCGAGCCCGGCGTGATCGCGGAAACCATCGCTGTGGCGATAGCCGACGAAGTAATTCTGGCTGAGCCTGCCCGTCTCGACACCCGCCGAAAGCTGTCCCTCAGCAGTGCCGAACGCCCCGCCGAGACCCCGTGCGTCGAGATAATTGCCGCCGATCCGCGTCGCGATATCGGCGCTGCCGGCGATCGCATGCAGGCCGTAGCGCGGATCGGCGGTGCCGCGCACCAGCTCGACCTGCGCGATGTCGAGCGGCATCACCGCGTCGATGAACGGCATGCCGCCGTCGTTGGCGTTGCTCGGCACGCCGTCGATCAGCAATTTGACCGCATTGATCTCGCCTTCGCCGTTGAAGCCGCGGATCGAGAAGCGGCCCGAGGTCGTCCCCTGGTTGAAGTCGGTCAGCGAGACGCCGGGCAGCCGCGCGAACAGCTCCCATGTATTGTCGACGCTCTGCCGCTGCGCGACGTCGCCGCCGAGCCGGTCGATCGAGGTGACGATATTGCTGGTCGAGCGCGCCATGTCGCGCGCAGTGACGACGATGTCGCCGACCGAGAAACTGGTGTCGTTGGCGTCGGCATCATGGTCGTGGCGCTGCGCCCATGCCGGCGTCGCGAGGACGGGGGCGAGGGCGAGCGCGACGCCCGCCGCCGTGGCGGTTCGTAGGAAGATCATTGCAGGCAATTCCCGATCCTGGCGCGTGCCCTCTCCCGGGCCGCACCGTCAGTGTCGTTGTGGATGGATCAGGAAAGGCGCGGCGGTCCGCGCATCGGCGGCCGCACATGCGCGCGGTCGCGCAACGCCGGCCAGCGCGTCGCGCGCACGCCGAGCGCCATGACGAAGGCGATCGCGAGCACCAGCAACACCGGGTCGACCGGCGTCGTCGCCGCCTGCGCCAGCGCGCCATAGGGACAGGGCATGTCGGTGGCGGGATGATCCGCCTCGCGATGGCCGCCCGAACCGTGATGGCCGCCATGCGCCATCGCCATCGGCGCGACCGGACCGTAGCCGCTGCACATTTGCAGCACCGGCCGCCCGTCGACGCTGCCGACCATGAACCCCGCCGGCACCAGCAGCCGCACCGCAAGCGCCAGCGCCGCCAGCCACAAAGCGAGCGAGCGATGATCCAGCAACAGGCGGCGGAGCGACGTCACGGCTGCGTCTTAGGCGAGGCCGCAGCCCCTGTCATCGACCTGGATCAGGTAGGATAATCGTAATGTCCGCGGGCTAAACTTCCGTCTAGTATGAACGCCATGCACCGGTCCCTGCTCCGCCCGCTCCTCGCTACGCTGCTGCTGCTCGGCACGCTGTTCGGGTCGGCCCCGGCGTGGGCGGCGGTGACGATCACCTTCTGGAGCCATGAATTGGGCAACAGCTTCCCGCACGCCTTCTTCACGCTGCGCGGCGTGCAGGATGCCGGCGGGCCGCCGGTCGACGTCAATTACGGCTTCACCGCCAAGTCGGTCTCGCCCGCGCTGCTGATGGGCAGCGTCGCCGGTCGGCTCGACATCTCGCGCCCCTTCTACATCGGCACCAGCGACGCCCAATTCTCGGTGGTGCTGAGCGACGCACAATATGCGCAGATGCTGACGCTGATCGCCGCCTGGGACGAGAAGACCGGCGACGGACGCTACAATCTCAACGATCGCAACTGCATCCACTTCGTCAAGGAAGCCGCCCGCATCGCCGGCCTGACCGGTCTCGATCATCCCAAATTGATGAAGAAGCCGCGATCCTATCTGCAGGCGGTGGCGGCGGCCAATCCCGACCGCGTCGCGGTGATCCACATGCACGGCAAGGCCTATCTCGCCTCGCTGCCGCCGTTGACGGCGGCGCCGGTGAGCACGGCGGCGACCGGCCCGGTGCCACCGGTTGCGGCGCCGGTAGCGATGATCCAGCCGCTACCGGCGCCGCAACCGGTGGCACCTGTCTCTTATACTCCTGTCCGAGCCCACGAG
>NZ_SCMZ01000007.1:0-111203 GCF_005503285.1 Sphingomonas sp. 2SG | reverse complement strand
CGAAGGGGGCGGGGGGTAGGTGCACCATCTCCAGCCCGCTGCTCGGACCGTCCGCCCAGATCGGCGTGGCGACCGGCACGCGCGGTGCGGCGCGGACCGCGGCGTCGAGTTCGGCGTCGAGCGTCGCCTGCGTCGCGTCGTCGACCATCTCCTTCCAGTTGATCACGCCGTAGATGAAATCGATCGCCTCGCCGTCGGACGAGAACGGCATCAAGATGCCGCGATACAGCGTGGTGCGGCCGCGGATGCCGACGAACTCGGCCTCGAAGCCGATCGGCGCGCGATTCGCGATGATCTGCAGATAATGGTCGGTCAGCCGCGACAGCAGCGAACGGCCCGGCACGTCGGCGATGCGGACGATGTCGCTCTCCAGCCCGCATTCCCGACGCAGCCGCTCGCCGAGGAAGGCGATCGTGGGGTCGTCGATCCCGCCGGTGAAGTCGATGAGGACGCTGTGCGGCCCAAAGTCGATATGCGCCGGATCGAGATCGCCGATCTCCGGATAGGGGCGTCCTCTCAGCAACGAAACCCAATGATTATAGGCGCGTACGTGCATGCGCCGCTCGTCGCCGCCAAGCTCGAACATCGCATCCCCGACGCCGCCCTCATCGACGTCCGGCTCGCCGGCCCCGTCGAGGGCTCCGCCGATCGCCCCGTCGATGTCTAGCCGCTCGTCCTCGAAGCCGCGCGCGATACCCATGCCCAAACCCTTCATCCACCGGGCCGCACGACCCTGGTCCGGACCGCTTGTGCACGCTCCGTGGTAAACGGGTCGTAAAGCCGGCAAAGCGAAGATGCGGCGTGCTTGGGCGCTTGTCAGCGGCAATCCGACCTGTTAGGCGCACCCCCGAACGGCGTTACACCCGTATCACCCCGTGCCGCTTTAGCTCAGCTGGTAGAGCATCGCATTCGTAATGCGGGGGTCACAGGTTCGAGTCCTGTAAGCGGCACCACCTTTTTTATAGCACTTCCACGAGGGAACGGCGATTGCCAGGGCTCAACGGCCTTTCGGCATGGTCGTTCCGTGGGTCATAGTTGGGGTGCTTTCGCCAAGTTCGTTGTGGAAGACCCACATCCGGCCGCTCAGAGCCTAAGAGGCGCCGCCCGAAACCGGCCGCTTGTTCAGCATCACCGACGGCCGATCAACCAGATTTCCGAACCGTCGGTTTACCGCGCCTGCGTACGCTCGATTGGCCGGTCCGTCCCGATGGAGATGATCGATGGGCCACTCGTCGATGGACCCCGCCTTTCACGAACTTCGACCCTGGAACGAGGGCCGGCTTATCGGTGCGAAGCGGGCGCTGAAACAGCAACAGGTCTGGGCCATTCGCTTCTGGCTTGACCAGCATAGACGATTGCGCGACCGAGCGCTGTTCGACTTCGCCATCGACAGCAAGCTGCGCGGCTGTGATGTGGTCAGGGTGCGGATCGGCGATGTCGTTTCCGGCGGGCGCGTCCGCGACCGCGCCGTCGTGGTTCAGCAGAAGACCAAACGACCGGTCCAGTTCGAGCTGATGGACACGGCACGAAAGACGATGCGGGCGTGGTTGGAGCGGCGCGGCGGGACACTGAACGACTTCGTCTTCCCGAGCCGAAACGACTACATGGCTCACATGAGCACGCGGCAATATGCCCGCCTCGTGCACGAGTGGGTGGTCGGCATCGGCCTTCCGGCTCAGGATTACGGGACGCACTCGCTTCGGCGTACGAAAGCATCGATCATCTACAAGGCGACTGGCAATCTCCGAGCCGTTCAGATCCTTCTCGGCCATGCCAAGATCGACAGCACGGTCCGCTACTTGGGCGTTGACGTGGAGGACGCTTTGGAACTGGCCGAACGCACTGAGGTCTGAGCCGACCCAGATCCGGTCACTTAATGACCTGCGACCCGCTCCCTGCTCCGGACATTCGTTCACCAAGGCGATCGGCCATAGGTAGCTTGGATGATCACGATCCAGTTGCCAGTGATCGGACGCAGGTTCGGATCATCTCGGATCACGTGCGCGATCTCCACCGCATATGGGTTTGAGGCGCCGGATCATGATCCAGCGCCTCAGATCTGCGCTCAATCGATCGTCATGCCCTGAGCTGGCAAATCGCCAATCGTCCGAAGCTCGTGAACCGGACAGCCGTTTCGCTCGCCCCTGAACTGCACTGAGCGCTCGTAGGTCGGTTTGCGAGCCCGGTTGACGCCGCCGATCGGCTGATGAGCCGTCAGGCCGTGCCACGGGCTATATGCGACCGCCTGCTCCTGATGCTCGCTAAGGCCCCGCTCCCAGCCGAGCTGCGCCAACACAGTGAGCCGTGCGACGGCCACGTAAGGGCTCACCTTCTCGTCCCAGACCACCGAGGTATCCTCAACCGGCATCTTCTCTAGATCAGTGCAGAGCTGGACGCGCACCTCCCAGACGCTGTCCTGCTCGATCAGCACCTCTCCCATGTCCTCGCGCAGGGCATCGGGACGGCCGGAAGTATCGACCTTGCTGCCGGCGAGCTCGGTCAGGTTGATCGAGATGGGCGCGACCGACAGCTTGGCGATGTAGCCACCATGCCGCAACGGCACCTGTGTGTAGTAGGTCTCGCCGAGCGGATGGGTGTTAGGTGCGCCGCCCAGCGTTTGGATCGTCGGGCTCTGGATGCCAACCGTCTCCAATGCCGCATCAAGCGTCTGCATCGTTGCCGACAGCCCCTTCTTCAGGCCCTCGCCAACATCAGTGGTCTTAGCGAGCATCTTGAGGTTGGCGAGGAACGCCTTGGGCGTCGGCGACGCGAATGCCGGGCCGTTGACCAGGATGAAATCCTGGGTGGTGTCGTTCTCCGATCCAGGCAGCCGCTCGCCGGGTACATCGAACAGCTTGATGGCAAGACCCCGCGGCACGCTGACGCTGTCGTCGAGGATGTCGCCGGGCAAAGTCGAGAAGCGCAGCAGGGCGTCATAGCTGCCGGGCGTCGAGAACAGCCCCTGGGCGAGTTCCGGCGCAATTCCTGGCAGCACCTCAAGCTTGCCTTTTACGATTGCGTGGCCCTTGGCATGAACGCCGCGAACCGCGGTGCCATAATCCTTGGCGGTCGTTTCCTGGATAAGGCGGATCTGCTCGTTCAACCCCTGGATCGTCTCGGCCTCGTCTTCAGCGCGGACTTCGACATTGGGGGTAAATGGAACAGGCGCGTGTTTGATGTCGTCAGGCATGGCGGAATCTCCAATTTTAAAACGGAGCTGATGGGGGAGGTCTCCTCCGGCGAAGAGGAGACCGGTCTTCTCGTCAGACACGGAGTTCGTGCGCGATACGCTGCGTGATCATCGTATGCTCCTTGAACGTCGCCAGCGCGAGCGTCGCGAGATGGCGTCCGTGCATCTCCATCATGTCGCTCGTATTCGCCGCGCTGGCCAGGTAGGCGGTGGCGAGATCGCGCAGAAACACGTGGTTTTCGTACTGGGCGTCGATGTACGCGCGGTCGAACGCCGCACCGGGTGCCGCCGAGCGAATCTTGTCCAGCGTCGCCTGCGCCTTGGCGTCCAACGGCGGCGGCGTATTGCCTAGCTGCTTCAGCACGGTCGTGACGGCGACCGCCTCGGTCAGCTCGAAACCGGCAAACTCGCGCGCGTCGGCCTTCCGCGCCCGGTCAACTGCGATCTGGCTGGTCGCCAGTGACAGCATTGCGGGGCCGAACACGCCCATTTCGAATTGAGTGTGCGTGCGCGTGCCGGAGACATCAGGCATCGGCATCATGGCCGGGTCCGTTTCCACTCGGCGCTGCTGCGCCATCGCCATGACGGGAGCGGCGACTAGGGCAGCGGCGGCCCCGGTCAGAATGGTGCGGCGATCGGTAATCATGGGCAATCCTCTCATGGTGACCAAAGGCACACATGCGCGAGGGTCTCTGGCAGGACGGCTCGTCGATTGACCCGTTCCCTAGTCGCTCAAGGATTGGACAGCGAGGCGGTCAATCTGGACGATCGGTGACTTGCAGACGATTGATCTGCGTCGTCTGGATGTATCGGCGACGGGAGCGGTGCCAGCCGGTACGCCGATGGCAACATGGCATAGGTCGCTTCGAACGCGCGAGAGAACGGCCGCGATCCGCCATAGCCTACGCTTTGAGCAATGGCCTTGATCGGAAGGTCGGTAACCCTGAGCAACCGCGCCGCCACCCGCAACCGCGCCTTTTGCACGAAGTCGATCGGGCCCTGGCCGAAGGTGCGCGAGAAATGATCGGAGAACGACGCCCGGCTCATGCCGGCGAGATCGGCAAGGCTGCCCACACTGTGGTTTGCCCCGGGTTGCTCGATGATGGCGGCGATCGCGCGGGCAAGCCGGGGGTGATGGAGCGCATCGAGGACGCTGGACCTGTCCGCCTGCGACCAGTGCCGGCGCAGAAGCGTGATGAGCGCCTGCTTCATCAGCGCCTGACACATCGCCTGAGTCCCCAGCCCGGCGTTGGTGACCTCGTGGCGCATGGCATCGATGATCGCAGCCGGCACGCCGCTTGCCGCGCGGTCGTCGGCCACCGGCCAGCGCATCAGGTCGAACAGACCGAGCGCCGCCTGGTCCGGCGCGGACAGCGCGGCGCACAGCAGCAGTGTGTCGTCGGCGCCGTTGCCCGCAGTGAACTCGACAAGGCCGTCACCGATCAGCTCGCACTTGTCGGCCGCAGCGCCGGTCGCGGCGGTTACATCAGCGTCCCCGACCCAGTGTGGCTGCAACGCCGGCACGACCAGGACACTCGATGGAGCAAATGGAACCGGCGCCCTCTCGCCAGCCTGGACATGTCCCGATCCGCGCAGCACGAAATGGACCGTGACCGCCTTGAACACCGGAAAGCTCATTCGCCAACCGGACTGGATCCGGCACACTGAAAAGGCATGCGGCGCCACCTCGAGGGCGGTCAGCAGACGATTGAGGGTCGGATCGATTGGCATGGACCCTCAAGACGCTTCAGCACACCGCAACGTTGCCGCGACAAAGGCTGACCGGTCCGATCGAAGCGGCACATCTGCCGTAGTCGAGATTTCCACACGGCATCTAACTCGATTTATCAGGCCAAAGAAATCCAGAGGCGACGTCCAGGTCACCTCCAGCGCCTTCGAGCAGTGAACGCTTGTAATTGGACATTTCAAAGGGCCGATCTCGCCGCTGCGAAAACTTCTCCCTTGAGTCAGCAGTTTCGTGATGGCCGCTGGCCCCACGCACCGGCCGTGATCGTTGAGCTGTTTCAATAAGACAGGTGATCCGAGATGAACCATATCCAGCGCGGCACCGGTCGCAAGCTGTTACTGATCCACGGCTTGGGAGGTAGCTGGCAATCGTGGAGCACCGTTCTGGATGGGCTCAGCGTCAGCCGCACAGTAATCGCGGTCGACCTCCCCGGGCATGGCGCGACGCCGGTCGAGCACGATAGCGGTACCTTTGACGGCTTGGTCAGCAGCGTGCAGCGTTACATTGAGAGCAACGAGCTGACGGGGATCGATGTCGTCGGCAGTTCGATGGGCGCGCGATTGGTGCTCGAACTCGCTCGGCGCGGTGTCGTCGGAAACGTCGTCGCGCTCGATCCGGGCGGGTTCTGGCGCGGCTGGGAGCGTGCCTTCTTCAAAATCACCATAGGCCTTTCGGGCCGCTTGTTGCGGGCGATCCGGCCCGGTCTGCCGATGCTCAGCCAGAATGCTGCGTCACGCACCGCACTGCTGGCCCAGCTGTCCGCGCATCCGTGGGCGCTCGATCCGGAGATTGTGGGAACTGAGCTGAAGGGTCTTAGCCTGACCCCGACGTTCGATGCGCTGGTCGATAGCCTTGCGTCAGGTCCCGAGCAGATCGGACCCGCGGCCGATAGCACCGGCCATATCGTGATCGGGTGGGGCAAGCATGACAGGCTCTGCCTGCCAAGGCAGGCGGCGCGGGCAATGGCGGCGTTTCCCTCCGCGCAACTGCACTGGTTTGAGTCAAGCGGCCACTTTCCCATGTGGGACATGCCCGCAGAAACCATCCGAGTTATCCTTGCCGCTACACAAGCAACAACGAATGACGATGCCGCCAAATGATCGGCTCGCATGACCCAGAAGGCGCCATTCAACGACATCTAAGCGCCATCCGGAAGCAGCCGTTCGTTCAGGGAGCCGCAGCGGCTGAGATGGGGCCGGTTGCTGACTGGCGACTTAGGGGGCCTGTTTCAGGCCTTCGTCTTTCCCACCTTCTTGGTCTTCGAACTTTCCTCGAACACGCGCATGTCGAGCCGCCTGAAGAAGTCGAGAGAATCGTCCTCACCATGCCGCTTGATCAGCGTGGTGACCCACATTTTGAGTGCTTGGGCAGGATAGGTTTCTTGCTTTTTCGAGTCGAAAACCAATTCCACAGTCCCATACGCACGTCCCAGGCTGTCCTCATCGAAACCATACTCGCCGTTGATCCCGCAATCGGTCATCTGCGCGAACACCCGTTCGCCGCGATACTTTCCCCACGCGGAGGCCTTGAACCGATCTTCACGCACTTTGAGGCGCCGATCGTCGGCGTCGCCGTGGCGAGCGATCACCCAAATTGACTTCAACTGCTCGCCTTTGATGCCGTCCTTTACATCGGCAGCAAGCAAGGCTTTCAGGCAGTCGTAAACTTGGCGTAACCCGGCACGAGCGACCGTGCGCTCAGCTTCGTCGTCCCCGGGAACTCCGTCGAGTGACGCCGGAAAAGGTACCGTCCTGAGCCCTTTGGCTGGCGTCTTGGCGGCCCTCTTCCGCAGACTTTGAGAGTAGAGGAGCAAAATGTAGGCGAACTGGGCGGTAAGTGCCGATTTTATATCGGTCACGTTGTCAAAGAGGCGTAGCCAGTTATCCTCGTGCCCTGCAGCGATCGTGTCGACAAAATCGAAGATACGAACGTCATCTACGGTCGGGGCAAAATCCGCGCCGGGATTTTTGCGGTAGGTCGCCCGTAGCGCATCGACGCGTTTGTCCAAAAACGCAAAAATTGGTCGGTCTAGCTTCTGCGCCGCGCGGATCTCCTCGTTCGTGATCGACTTCTCACTGCCGACATAGGTGCCACCGCGGCGCCCGCCGATGATAAGCACCACGTAATCCGCCTGTTCCATCATCACTAGGCAAGCATCATGCGAATGCACCTTCGGCTTCACGCCGAACTTTCCGCTTTGCGAGTTCAGCACCTCAAATCCACACCCTTCGAGGTGCGACGTCAGCTCGGCCCGAGCATCGCCGAGGTCAAAACAGGTAGAACTGAGGAATATTCGCGGCTTGGCCATTGTTCGTCCCCTTAGCCAAGGCAGTCCTTGGTCGTGAGTAGGCACATACGGGCGGTTCTGATCGCTTTCAACGAAGCCACGGTTCCAGCGCCGAACGAATGGGCTGACTGAATCCAACCGGATGCTGGCACCTGCGGGCAGGCCAGCACCGCACTTTATTCCGCAATTCCGTCTGCGCGGACTCGCTCGACAGAGCCATGTGCCGCGTCGCGGCTTTGATAAGGATCATATAGCACGAGACATTCAGTAGGGCGGCCCGCGGAAGCGCGTGAACTGCCGCGTAGCCTTGATGTCGCGTGGTAAACCGACCGCCCGACGCCTGGGCAAGGCGTCCGGCTCCTCGACGTCGGGCAGCAGCCAGAAGGCAAAGACGTAATTCGGGCGTCCCTTGTCGCCAACGAATTAGTCGGCCGCCATGAGCCACGTTCTCGTTTCCGGACGGCGCTCTATAAAGCGGACGAGGTCCGCACAAGTGGAGAGGGCGGAGACGAGGAGCGGTTGTCCCTCTCTCCGATAAAGGGGCAAGTCAAGGCATGCGAGTCCACAGCCACTTCTAGGGCGCTGGCGTTGGAGTCGGCGTCTGCGCGGCCGTCAGATCGCCGGCGGACGGTGCGAGCGAACCGGCCACGGACGGGCCTGCCGCCGGATCGAAGGTGAGGAAGGCGTGCAGCGCCTTCAGCTTCATCAGCAGTTCGGTGAAAGTGACGATGGTCACGTCCTTCAGGCCGTTGCGAAACAGCTCGAACGACTTCCGGTGATCGGCGTCGTCCATGTCGCGGCCCGCGATGATGAGGGCCTGGATGGAATACGTGAACACGTCAAACTGGCCCGAAGCCACCTTCTTGTTGTTGATCTCCATCTGCAGCTGATACCGCTGGTCGAGGACCTGCGTGACGGCACCGGCCACCTCCTTGTCTGGTGCGTGCACGCCACCGCGGTAGTGCTTTTTACGCACGAGGTCGGTGTCGGGCGTCTTAATCTCGACGATAGCCATGTTCCCATAGGCGCCCGCGCGCAGCAGGTAGTCCGCGATCTTGCCGCCGGACCCGTCGAACTTGATCCCGCCCACCGCGACCTGCTCGCCAAAAACGGCGATCGGCAGGCCAAAGGCGAGCCGGATGATGAACGGGTTGTCGGACAAGAAGGCCTGCCAGAACGCCTCGTTGTGGCGCTTAGTGATGTGCGCCTCCAGCCGGGCAATCAGGTCCTCCAGGGTGAGCAGCTCGATCTCGCGGTTGAGTTCGAGCAGCTCGGACCCGGCGGCCTTGAGCGCTTTGTGGTTGCGCCGGACGCCCCTGACCACGTCCGTGGCGGCGGAGACCGGTGCCTGCCGACCCTGCAGGTTGAGTGCGATCAGGACGGAGTCGGCGAGGGCGGCCGGATCGAGGCCGGGCGGCGTCGCCGCCGGCACGATGCCGAGTTCGCCGGCCACGGCGCTGCGGAGGTAGTCGCGCTTCGCCCTGTTTCCAAACTGCACCGCGCGGTCATGGCTGCGCCGGATCGCCCGCCTCCACGTGTCGAACGCGCCATAGGTGAGGTGCGCGGTCGTCCCCCCGCCCGTCGCCGGATGCTCGGATAAGGCGAGATGGGTGAAATGGCCGGCGCGCTCGATCTCCTCGATGATGAAGCGCAGCTCGTAAGTCGCGCCGAAGCCGCCGAACATGTCCTTAACGAACCCCGAGGGCAGCTTCAGCGCCTCGTAGTCGAGGTTCCCAAACCCATCGTCGAGGCTCCCATATCCCTCGAAGGTGATCGTCGCGACCCGATCGTACTTCGGCAACAAGAAATATGGGCTCCCGGCGGTCAGCGTCACTGGATGCGTGGTGAGCGTGTTCGAAGCCTGGTCGTAGCGCCCCAGCAGCGTGCGCTGCCCACCGTGGTGGTTTGCGGACGCGTTCGCGGCGACGGCGGACGCCAACGCCCGTCCGCCGAGCACGACGTCGATGTCGTGGCCGGTCGGGGTGCTGGTCACCTGGATGACAAGATCGTCCTCGCGGCGCTTCGCGATCATTCTGAGGCCGAGTGGCCCGGCGGCAACCGCCGGAGTCGAGACGTCGACAGTCCCGGTGCTGAATCTTGCTGGCACAACGATCCTTATATCCCCGTCGCCGTGGACGGGTCTAGGCATGCGATTGGAGGCTTCCAAGGCAAGGCTGACGATATCCGATCGCCTCAACCCGGCGCACTATCTATCTTTCGCAGTGACAGGGGTTATCGTTTCCATCGTCCCGCAAGCCGCCTTGGATCGGCGCGGCCGGCCGCGCTAAAGCGGCAGTCACGACCCAGAAGTTGACGCTCAAGCCGCCATTAGCGTTCCCACAAAGGGGTCGTTGGTTCAGGTGCCTCTAGACAGCCAGAACTGGCTGCTTGCCGACACGCGGCTAACAGAACGAAGCCGCTGAAAACCGACGCTCGCACTCGGCTATTGATCCAGCAGACATTCCTATCTCGTCTTTGCGTCCCGCCAAGCGGCGTCTTCGGCTTAATCGACGTCAAGTTCCTGTAGGGTGAGCTTTGATGAAGCCGATCGAATGAAGCGATTCAGCTTTCGCCCCAGCCATTTGTACTTTTCACCCACCGACGGGTTACTGGCTCCGGCGAGTAACCCCGCCGCAATGATGCCCTGAAGTTGAACGAGCTGCCCCAAGGCCAGCGGCTCGAAGCTGTCCAAGGTTTGCCAGCGGGCAAACGGATTCAGGTATGGCACGTCGTAGTTATCTAACACCACAAACGGACTGAACCGCTCGCTCTCGCCTTCCGCCTTGGTATCCACGTAGACGGATGGCTCTAGCATGATGCGAGGATGGAAGCTCGTGCCAGTCTCCAATCGGTACGCGCTTATCAGGGCGGGGCCGAAGACGAACTCCGACGTATGAAGCACGGCCCCCCGGACGATGGCTCCACGCAGTAGCATATTGGCGCTGAGCAGTTCGAAACTTAGCTCCTCCGTGATCTCGAACATGCGGTATAGAGCATCGCTGGTAGCAGGTGCGGAGATCACGACGGTGTCAGAGAAACTCGTCGCTTCAATGTGAAGCTCCTCCGACCGGGCGGAGGAAGCGCGTTCGCTGAGCCGCAACAGGGTACGGCTGAGGCGGGTGACTATCTCGGAGGACGTCTCGCTCTGCGCTACCAGCTCTGCGAAACCCAAGACGTCTACAAACGCAAGGTAGCGATCCTGATAAGCCTCGTTGGTCTGACGGACTTGGCTCAAGCTACCTCAGCTTCCGTAAATTGTTGCGCAACGCCCACAACCCCCTGGTCGATATGCACGTCGTGGTCTTGCTCGTCTTCCATGCTGTGGCAGGCGACGATCTGGCGGAAGACCGCCTTAGCTAGCAGCGGCGGAACGGCATTGCCGAGTTGCTGCTGCTGAAGGCCGATCGATCCTTTGAACTCAAAAGAGTCAGGAAAGGATTGGAGTCTGGCCGCCTCCCGAACCGACAAGCCCCGGTCCTCAGTCGGATGGATCAGCATGTTCTTCCGGTAATTCCCAATCACCACCGATGGCTCGCTCGCCCTCAGTCGCCGGTAGATACCGGTGTGGCAACGCATCCTGTCCTTGTAGTTGGTCATCATTTCGGCAGGTATGTCTTGCCAATTTCCGCCTTGGGGAATGAAGGGATAGCGCTCGACAACATAATCCGCGTTATGTGAAACGAGGTGACCGGTGCATTCCTCGAGATCACCGCGCATACTCCTCGCATAGTCTGAGGTTGCGCCGGCGCGATAAGGCAGTACATTCTTGGAAGCGCCCACCGCGAGAGCCGGCAGATCGCCAATTGCCTCGCCAACACTCACTTTTGCGACATCGGCCGGTGGCGACGGCAATGACGGGGGGACGTCGCCGCGCCTCGCGATGATGAAGAAGCGGTGACGCGTCTGCGGCACGCCAAACAGGGCCGCGTTGAGCACCCCGGCTTCGGTAGAATATCCCGCCCTCCGGAGATCGTCCTCGACCCTATCGGCGAATACGCCTTCTTCCGTTTCCAGTATCCCGCGAACGTTTTCAAAAACGACCCAGGCAGGCTTCACATTCCGGATGAAGCCGATGAACGCCTGATAAAGCCAATTCTTCTTGTTGTCCTCGCCCCGGGTTCGCTGGTTCGAAGTAGAGAAGCCTTGGCATGGGGGGCCGCCAAAAACGATTAGGTCATCAGTTGCGTGCGGCCAGCGAAAATCCAGCAGTGCGCTGGCATCAAGCCGCAAAGTGATACAGTCTGGATGATTGTGGGAATACGTCTCGAACGCCGCCTTGTCTATTTCTATTGCGAGCTTGACTTCAACGCCGGCCCATTCAGCACCGAGGGACATTCCCCCCGCGCCAGAGAACAAATCAATTCCAATCATACTTAAATTTGGCCAAAACGCATCATATGGTGACCGACGCCCACCCCTTTTGTCAACGCGGCCCTTGGTCGCAGCGCGCACGCGCGCTGTCAACCTCGCCGATGGTTGAGGCCTGAAAATTGCGCCTTCCGCCGCTCGCCCCAGACATCGTCAGGTCGCTGCGAGGGCTCGGATATTCCGCCGGGTCCGCCGCTGCGGATCTGGTCGACAATAGCCTCGCGGCAGGCGCGCGGCGAATCCATGTGGACTTCGAATGGGCGCAAGCACCCCGAGTGGTGTTTAGGGATGACGGCCGCGGAATGGACCGCGATGAACTGATTTCGGCGATGCGACTGGGCAGCGACCCCCGCGCAGACCGCAATCCCGGCGATTTGGGAAGATTTGGCCTTGGGCTAAAGACCGCAAGTTTTTCCCAAGCAAGTTCCCTGGTGGTCGTCAGCAAAGCCGATGGGCAGCAGGCATGCGCGGCGCGATGGAATCTTGACCGCATCGATGCGGCGTCGGACTGGGAACTTGAAGTCGGCTGCCCCGATGAACTTGGCTTGGCAGGCGATCTACCAATTGGTCCGACTGGCACAGCGGTTATCTGGGAAAATCTCGATATTCTGCTCGGACACGACGGCACGATCGACAAGCTTTACGGAACGGCCGAGATCGTCGCGCGACACCTCGGCATGACCTTTCACCGCTTCATCGAGTCTGACCGAGCGCAAATCTCCGTGAACGAGATTGAAGTGGCACCTTGGGATCCCCTTGCCCTGCACGCGGCAGAGCAGGTGTTCTCCGAGGTACTTGAGCCGGCGCACATTGCCCTTCGCGGCTCGATCCTTCCGTCGCCCGACGGTCTCGACGAAGAAGAAATGCGAAGGCTGGCCGGACCGAATGAATTCCTTGAGCAGCAGGGTTTTTACGTTTACCGGGAGGATCGATTAATAGTGGGTGGGGGCTGGCTAGGCATCGGCCGGTCAACGCAATCTTGGCGGCTGGACAAGAAGTACAATCTTGCGCGGCTCAGCGTAGATCTGGACAACAGTCAGGATGTAGCCTGGTCGATTGACGTCCGGAAGTCGACGGCGGTCCCTCCTAGCAACCTGCGCGTCGAACTTTACCGGTTTGCTAGCCGCGTTCGTCGAAAGGCAGCGTCGCGTGTAGAGCTGGCAGGGACGCCCTCAAGCGCGGCGCAATCCACCTCTGGACCAATTCCCATTTGGGTCCTGAAGGGCAATGGCGGAGTGAACTTTCAACTGAATAGGCGCCATCCGTTAGTCGCACGTCTCCGACAAGGTTGCGTTGACCCAGGGGCTTTACGGTCCTTGCTCGACGCCATCGAACGCACGGCACCACGGCACGGGCCAAACCCTGCTCCCCGCCCGCTCGATGCCGTTGCCGCGGCGCGGCAATTTCAGATCGAATCCGATCTCGGTCGTCTGGTGCGGACGGTATACGTGAATGCTCGAAAAGCGGCGGGCCTCTCTCCAGAGGCTGCCAGGGCCCGCCTCATGGAGCATCCTCCGATGCGCCAGCATGAAGAGATGGTTGTCTTGCTGGTCGAAAACATCGAAAAAGAGCTTAGAGTCGATCTATGAGCACTGAGCAGGATACAATCCTTTCCGTGACGCAGATGCTGCTCGGCTCCCTTATTAAGAGCCGGCGCATTGAATCGCTGACGCCTGAAATCATCCGAGAGCAGGCTACGATCGCCGCGACTTTGTCCGGCGCCACAGACGCGAATATCGACGCGCTGGTAGACGAACTCGTCCGACGGTTTGACGTATTTGTGCAACGCGCCGGCATCCTCATAGACGACGATGCGCACGTCAGGTGGGCGCGGGATGTCGACAGGCAGGCCTGGCAATTCTGGCCCCGCTGCCGGACCTACTTACAAACGCTGCTGCCAGCCCCTGTGGTCGACACGATTGACGAAGACACCGACCGTGTTCTCGACTTGATCGGCGATCCTAGGATCGTAGCGCCATGGGATCGGCGCGGTCTCGTGGTGGGCGAGGTGCAGTTCGGCAAAACCAGCAACTATGCGTCCCTGGCGTGCAAGGCTGCGGATTCTGGTTACAAGATCATCATCATATTGGCAGGCATCCACGAAAGCCTGCGGATGCAAACGCAGATTCGTATGGACGAGGCATTTCTCGGTTTCCGTACCGACGGGTCGCAAGCGCTCACGGGAGTGGGCCTCCTCGACCCATCTGTTCAAGCGATTGCGGCCACCGCCCGATCGCAGAAGGGAGACTTCAATAAGATCGTCGCCGAGCAGTTTGTCGTGCCGCTAGATAGCGGTCCGCCGATCCTTCTCGTCGTCAAGAAGAACGCAATGATGCTGCGCAATCTGCACGCTTGGCTGGAGAGGATTGCGCGGAGCACTGACGCGGCCGGCCATCGCGTAATAAGCGCAGTTCCGGCGTTGATTATCGATGATGAGAGTGACAACGCGTCGGTGGACACTAGCGAGCAATCTTTCAATAGCGAGCGACAGCCCGACCTGACCCATCGGCCCACTACGATCAACGAACTCATCCGCAAGATCCTGGCGATCTTCGAGCGGAAATCTTACGTCGGTTACACGGCTACGCCGTTCGCTAACATCTTCATCCACCACGAAGGTGCTACGGCTGAGGCGGACAAGGATCTGTTTCCCAAGAATTTCATCGTCAACCTGCATGCGCCTTCGAACTATTTCGGCCCGCTACGCGCATTCGGACTGGAGGGCGACGAGCCTTCGCCCACCCAGTTGATTCGGCAGATTGACGCCTCGGATGACGATGCTGGCCAGCTCCGCGCCTGGATACCTGCTAAACACAAGCAGGCTCTCGAACCGGGGCCGATGCCCGACACCCTTAGGCGGGCAATCCTTTCCTTCATCATCGGCTGTGCTGTCCGCAAGCTTCGGGGGCAGGTCACCGATCACAATTCCATGCTCGTGCACGTGACCCGCTTTACTCGACTTCAGAGCATCGTGTTCGATCAGATCGAGGAGGCGCTTCTGAGATTCAGGCGGCGCCTGCGATTCGGCGACACATCTGCGGACGACTCAATCCTCGTCGAGATGCGGTCACTTTGGGATAGCGACTTCGTTCCGACTTCGCTCTTGCTACAGGAAGCGGACGAGCCGGATATCGGCGAGCTGCCCGACTGGCCGCTTGTCGAATCGATGCTTGCGGACGTGGCGACCGGCATCCGGGTCAAGCAAATCAACGGATTGGCACAGGACGTTCTCGACTATGATAGCTATCGCGAGGAGGGCATCGACGTCATTGTGGTAGGTGGCGACAAGCTGTCCCGTGGTCTTACTTTGCCAGGGCTCAGCATCAGCTATTTCACTCGCCAGACCGACATGTACGACACACTGCTCCAGATGGGTCGGTGGTTCGGATACCGGAATGGCTATTTGGACCTATGCCGCCTTTACACGACCTGGCAACTTGAGCGCGCTTTCACCCATATCGCGGTCGCTAGCGATGAACTGCGAAGAGAATTTGACTACATGGTGGATATCGGCGCCAAGCCGATCGACTATGGGTTAAAGGTTAATGCGCACCCCGTGCTTGCTCCGACCAGCTCAAACAAGCGTCGCCACGCTCAGAACATTATTCTCTACAGCTCGTATGCTGGCGGAATAAGTGAAGGAAAGAGCTTTAGTCTTGATCCACTCGTGCTCGACCACAATAAGCGGGCGCTGGACATATTAGTGGAGACGATCAGACGACAAATTGGCGAGCCGCTCGCGCTGCCCGTAGATCGGTCCTACCCCGGCTCCCACTTTTGGAAGGGGCTGCCGTGGACGACAGTACGGCAATTCCTAGACGCCTACAAAGCCCAGAAAACATCAACGCGCGCGCGTCCAGATCTCTGGGTCAGGTATGTGGATCGTCAAATCGCTGCTAATGGTGAGCTGGCGACCTGGAACGTCGCGCTTATCGGAGACACGAGTGGAATACTCGAGAATGTCGGCGGTTTAGAACTTCGCCGTCGCAAGCGGGAACGAGATGGAGCCATCGACCAAGGCGATGGATACCGAATCAAACGTCTAGTGACCACCCGCGATGCAGCAATCGATCTCACTGCCGAGGAATGGCAATCCGCACTGCGTCTTGATCCGGTACATCGCGTCACCGGCAAGTCACGGACCGAGCCAACGGCGCGAGCTCTCTCCACAGTCCGTCAGACTGCGGGCATCAATCCGCTTTTAATGATATACCTTCCTCAGGCGTCGGATATTAGCGAAATCACACCAGTCGTTGGACTGGCGATTGCCTTCCCCGGAAGCGACCGAGCGGTTCGCGATCAAGTCGTCTACACGGTCAACTCGGTATATCAGGCAGGACATCGAGAGGACGAGGAGGATGAGCCGCTCGGCGATTTCGAGGCGGTTTGACTGCCAATACGGCGATTAATTGTTATCCCTGATCAGGCAGCGGTCGCCAAGACAGAAGCTTTAATGACTTCCGATATCGCCGCCAAAGGCGCGAGTGTGGCGCGTAGCTGCCGATCACACGGCGCTGAACGAAGGGTAGCTTACCGCCCGCGGTGGCCGAAAGCGGACAGGCCGCTTCCCACCAGAGGCAGAAGGGCCGCTTTCGGATGGAATGGTCGTCACCGTTGTAGCCGTTGCCCGTTCTTCGATCATAGCAAGTCGCCGCCTGCCTGCGATCAGGCTATCGTGGCCGGCCGGGTTCCGGGATTTGCGCGCCGATCGCAAGGGCGGCGATCAAGTAGAACTTCGGTAGCTGCTTGCGATCCCATGTTGTAAAGGGTGTGGTAGCCGCTTGCCGAGCAACGATAGGTCGGGTTTGTCTTTCGCTGAGGGTGATGCTTATATTAACCACGTGTGAGCATCGAATACGCATGTTGATGAAGCCCGAAACCGGTTTTGCCTCGATCGTAAGTTTATTACTCTCAACCTGCATGCCCAATCCCGTTCAGGTCGTGCCGATACCGACGGGCATTCCCGAGGTTCATGTAACCCTGGAACTTCGCGTAGAAGGCTTAGATGATGGCCGTTATGTTTTGACGGTTGTCGCACCGAAAGGAAGGAAAAGCTTCGATTTGTGGCGCGACTGGGGTCCGGCACAACGCGCTAGCTTCTATTTGACAGGGAATGACAGTCTTTATGTCTACGGAATGGGTGGAGATCTATTAATTTCTTTAGAAAAAAAGGAGGCGTCGGGACTTTTCTCTACAAATAGAAATATCGGCAAGTTTAACAGATTAACTTTGATATACATTGGATCAGTAGATCGGAAAAAAGATACTGACGCCCTGCATTTTTTCTCTCCAGATCAACAAACGGAGTGTGCGATTTATACCGACTTGGCGACTCCCTTTCTCGCAGCGATCTATGAGCGTAATATTCCCGCATGTTCACACTCACCGAAGGGCTGGCGCGCCTAGTTCCGGTGTTCGTTGTTTACGACCAGGATCGAAAGGTTGGTTCTTGAATGCACGTAAGCGGTCTTTCCGATCTTTCTAAAAAGCGAACGGCGATCAAGGCGACCGAAATCGTCCCGTAGCAGATTCCAATGCAACGGGATCGCAAAGCTGTGGGGTGACATTTCACTCCCAACCATATTTGGCCATCAGTGACGAACCATTTAAACAGCTCCGTTCGTTTGTGGAAACGTTGGAAAGCTCCCACTTGCGGCCGTCCCCGCCCTCAGGAGGTAATTGGATGTTTTCCGCTCTTCGTGTATCTCTCGCGATCACTTTCGTCCCGACCAGTATGCTTGGGGTTTTCTTTGCCTGCTATGCGGCGCTTTATCCGGCATTCTGGCTCGCCAACGTCACTCCGGCAGGGAAGGCGTTCCAAGTGGGAGTCACGATCATCGCAGCCGCGACAGGCTCTTTACTTTGGCACAGCGCGCGCCTAGAGCGGCATCCATGGTTCGCTGCCTCGCTGCTGGCTTGCGGTTTCATAGCCATCGTCTTCGCGGCGACCGTGATCTTCACAGGATTGGGTCGCTTCTAACAGCCAGCGCCAACCCACAAGCGGGCATTCCGCATCCCGTAACACCCAGGCCTTCCCAAAATACCTTCGTTTAAGGGAATGGGGGCTGTTAGATGGACCTATGCACGTTCGCCGGTTTCGATCATCCGACGCTTCCGCGCTCGCCAATATATTCCATGCCTCCGTTCGAAAGGGCGGGCTTCGGGACTACTCGCCCGCACAGGTCATGGCTTGGAGCCCCAGCCAACCCGACTCCGACGCTTATCAAGGCCGGGCTGCGCGAAGCACGGTGCTCGTTGCGGTCGACGAGGTGGACTGTCCTATTGGCTATGCCGATATGCGCTTGGACGGGTACATCGACCATCTGTATTGTCGCTCGGACCGGATTGGCACGGGTGTAGGATCAGCACTCTGCGCTGCCATCGAGGACGCCGCCCGCAGGGCCGGCATTTCCACTTTGACCGTCGATGCGAGCGAAGGAGCGCGTGCGCTGTTTAAGCGCCGGGGCTTCCACGTTGAGGCGCGTCGAGACTTTTTTATTAATGGCGTCGCGATCCACAACTACCGCATGGCGAGGTCATTGGACCGACCATAGCGGCTTCCCGGCAGCGATCTGTTTTGGGAAAGGCGGTGCCACGCTATGTCGGCTATCGCCGCCGGCGTTCTCTTAAGCGCTCGTTCCGCTTTCTTCCAGGATTGGTCGCCCGGGCTTGCCTGCGGGGTGCCTGAAAACAGAAATTCCTCTGACGCCGATTTGCGGTCATAAAGCGGCGGAGGCACCCTGCGCCACGGCCACCGAAATTCAGTTATCTCTCTTTCGTCGATACCAGGCGAGAGCTGTGGCGGTACCCAACCTCGCCCTCCTTCAGAGCGATCATCGAGGCAAAGCCGTGCCGAACCGGCGGCCTACATGTTAACGAATATAAAGCAACTTTGCTTCCACCTGGTCGAACCCTAATACAGCACTAGGAACGTTGTGTGATGCGTCACGATACCAGCCGATCGGTTGGGGGGATTCATGATAAAACCATACCCCCACTTGATAGATTGTTGAGCAGAATAAACGCACGCTATGTGAAGGTATGGTACGCAATCCTTATCTTTATGGCTCTTAGAAATTTGTACGAAGTTTTCTCTGCCCTGTCCTCTGGTGAGGTGCGTGAATTTTCAGGCCGAGGGAACACAGTTTACAGTCTTGACGTTGACCCGATTTGGTTTTGCGCGAACATAGTTGCCTTAGTATTCTTAATAATGTCGAGCGTTTTTTTGTTCATTTTGACAGTGCACGAAATGGCAAGGCGTCGACGCGTCTGTCTCATCAACTCTGACGCCGCAGACGATGATGACAAACCTGCCGCTTAGATCCCCTTGGCTATGTCGGGGATGGTGGAGTAATCAAAGCGGTGGAGGAGCCCTTCGCCCAGGCAACGCAATTCTGCCGTTTTTGATAGTGCGATACCGCTGGAACGGCGGATTGTACCTGAAAGCTACCGGTGATTGCGGATGATCAGCTCGGTCACCTTGGCGCCAGCGGCGGCCGACTTCGCCCACTTGTCGACCTTCATTGGTTCTGTGGCAATGCCTGTAAACTGCCGCTCTTTTAGTCAATAGGCAGCTTTGGTTGATAGGCAGCCGAAAAGGTGAGGTCGGCCATGTGGTTACGTTCGGCGATTTTTGGTGCTGGTCTTTGTTGCTCAATTTCATCGATCGCCCAAGGCGATCTGGTTGCGATCGGGCCACAAGATGTGATCCTCACTCGACAGCGAGCAGAGCAGATGTCGCCACTAGAGCTGGAGGCACTTCTTTTGCGAGACTTTCCGCACGGTGATATTCGTACGGTCGAGGTGGGACGGTCGATGGAGGGCTTCCCCGAAATGCCCCTATCCCATGTCGTTTTCCACGAAGCAGGGATGGCTGCTGGCGGCAGGTTTTGTACCGCACGCCGGATCGTCGTTCATTTCGACACGCTCCACGGGAAGATGCCGCCAGACGCGGCCGAGCAGGCAGCGAATGCGCCTCGGCGCCTTTTTGCTGTAAGCGAAGCGCCGCTTGCCACCGTTCTAGATCAAATCGCGACGGATGCCGCGTGCGCTCGCGTGGAAAACTTTGCCCAATTGCCACCGGGTGAGCCACAGCTCGGTCGCCGGATTGTCGAGGCCGTTCTCGATCTCTCAGTCGAGGCAGCAAAGACCGGCCGTGCTTCGGTTCCGGTCACTTGCTTAGATGACACCACTGCTAAGCGTAACCCGTGCGATGGAGTTCGCGTGTTGGCAGGGCTTAATTGGCGCCATCTGGGTAACGTCGATTTGCCTAGCTCGATTCGCGGACCAGCAACGCATCTTCAGTTTTGGCAGGGTGACGGGTGGGTAGTGGAAGTAACGGGTTCTGAACCCATCATCTCCTTACACATATATCGTAGGGTTCCCCCGCCATTCTAGCCTCGGACTCTCCTTGGCACGTGATCTCCTCTCGACGCCGGCACTTCTGCGAAGGGCAGCTATCGCCACATTCGTACTAGAAAGCCGCCAGTCCGTTGACCACCAGAACGGCTGTTGTCATCCTGGCTCGACTTCATGAGTGTCGGCTGAAACTAGCCGAACGAAAATCTTCCAATGATTTGAGTACCTATATTCGGCCTTTGTGGGGCACCATTTCCTCCCTTTTGTAAACGATCACTTGTCCGGCACCCTGTGAGGCGATCGTCGGCCTGCGAGCCGAGGATCGTAACCTTGGGCAAGGAAAACTCGGTGCATGGCTTTCCGCCCACGAGTTTCAAGCGCTTCGACTGCGAGAGGTGCATAAGCGATGCTCAAAGCGCATTGAGGGCCCTCCGATCGAAGGAAGTAATACACAGGGCGAAAGCCATATTCCTTACCGACCCCTGCGCTCTAACCGATGCGGAGGTGAGACAAGAGCGCAGGGATCAATGAGGCACGCGTTCTCAGTCGTACACCGCCGGATCGGACCCAATGCGACGATCAGCGCCTACACATCGCCGAGGCGGTTGCAGCCCGTGATCCTTCATCATAGTTTCGTCGTTACGCCGAGCGTATAGCGACGGCCGATCTGGTCGTAATAATCTGCGTAGACGTAGCCGAGAGAACCGGCCGTCGTTTGATCGAGCAGGTTTTTCACGTTGAACTGGATGCGAAACCGGTCGTTCAAGTTCGCGCCGAAGGACAGATCGACATTTTGCAGCGCCGGATAGCGCGTCAGCGAATATTGCTCTGCCGTAGCCGGCAATCCGCTGACGAAAATCTGCGTCGCGCTTTGCACGTTCCACGTCAATTGTCCAAAGAACCCACCCTGGGAGTAGAGCGCGGACAGTTGCGTCTTCCACTTCGGACGATCGAGCGAACCGGCTGATTCGTCATCGTCGCCAGTTGCGAACTGGCCGGCTGACGAGGTGCGATAGGTGATGAGATGGTAGGCGCTCCCGCTCAGCGTCAGCCGCCCTTGGCCCAGTTCGATCGGATAACGCCCGGTCAGGTTGAGCGCATGGATCTTGATCGCGCCGAGGTTGAGGAAGCCGACGTTGAACCCGTTGGCGAACTGGAACTGCGCATCGCGCGAGAACAGTCCGCAGGTATTGATGCCGACCTGCGGCGCCGAATTGGGATAGGTCGGGCTGTCGTAACAGGTCTGCACGACCTTCGAGAGACTGGTCGGCGTGATCGTATCCTGCAACAGCAGATCGATATAATCTGCTGTCAGGCTCAACCCCGGAATGAATCGTGGCGTTACGATCGCGCCCACCGTCCAGCTCTTGCCGCGCTCGGGCTTCAGATCGGGCGTCCCCGAATAGGTGCCCAACAGGCTGTTGCCCGAGGGGGTGAAATTGGCGAGGAAGGTGGCGGCGCTGTTTTGATCGCTGGCAAAGCCTGCCGCGATCACCGCCGCGCGGCAGTTGGCAGCCCGGATCGTCGGCACCTGGCCCGCGCCAATATTCGCGGGACCGCACAGGTCTGGCGTCGAGGTGAAAGTCGGTTGGCCACTAAGGAACAGTTCGACGATTGAAGGCTGGCGAACAGAGCGCGTATAGTTGCCGCGGAACGTGATGTCGCGGATCGGCTGCCATTCGCCGGCCAGCGAATAGATCGTCTGCGGTTTGCCGTGCGCCTTGGGTGACACCAATGCGCCGGCCAGCGTCCGGTACGTGTCGGACGCCCCGCTCTGCTGTGTCACTCGCACCGCCGGCTTGAAATCGAGGTGGCCGAGAAACGGCAGGAAGTCGGGACCAGCGATCGGGGCGACCAGTTCGCTGCCAACTTCATAGGTCGTCGTATGGCCGCGGGTATTGGCTGACGGTGCAAGCCGGCTGCGACCGAGGATGTTCAGCTCGTTGGAGGAGAAATCCGCCTCGTCGCGCCGATATTCTCCGGCGGCATTGAACAGCAATGCGCCGGCGGGCAGGTCGAACAGCCCGCCACCGAACGTCGCCTGCAAAAACGTCTGTTGCGAGACGTTGCGGAAGATCGTCGGCGAGGTGACATAGGCTTTCGACTCCGCCGACATATTGTTGTCGCCGAACGGATTGAGCGGGCGGCACGCGTCGATCAGGCTTTGCGTGATGACCGGCGTGACGAGCGTCTGCGTCGGTATGCCGTCGGCCCCGCGAACCCGTGTCAGATTCTCTGCGGTACCGATTGGGGTGCGGCCGAGATACTGGCCGGGATAGAGCTGCGCCCGGCAGATGATGTTGCCGTTGGCGATGCCGGTCGTCGCCTGCCCCTGATCGACCGCATCGAGTGCGAGCTGATATTCGAGGTCGGCGATCGATCGCATGCGCGTCGTCTGCACCGATCGCCCGAAGGTGCCGGATACCTCGGCATTCCAGGCCTTGCCGAGCAACTCGAACCGCGACCGCAATCCACCGACGAGACGATAGGTTTCCTGATGATTGGTGATTTCGTTCGCACCGAGAATATCCTGGTTCGGTCGGGTAAGGAGAAAATTACCACCATTCGCCGCCGTCGGCGAAATCCCGACCGACGCCAGCACCGCGCGGTTCTGTGCCGTCAGATACGGGTTGTTATAATTGACCAGCAGCGGCGCATATTCGGGAGACGAGGCGATGTAGTTTTGTGATCCGCCGATATTGCCGAGCGAACGGTTTAGCACGTTCGCGTAATTGTTCTCGGTGAAGGCGGTGATCTCGTCGTTGAAATCGAAATGGCCCAGAAAATTGAGGATGTAGCGGTCCTGCTGCGTGCGCAGCACGGTATTTTCCAATGCGCGGCGCAGACCGCCATTGCCGCCGATCGACGAGCTGACCGTCAGCGGCGTGTTCGGACCGACCGGCCCCGTGAAGCGGATCTCGCGCAGCGATCCATCGGGGTTGAACTCGAGCGGCACCGCGCGGAACGGCAGCACTTGGTTGACGGGTACCTGGACCGTGCCGCCATTGACCTTGACGTTGACCAGCGTTGTGTCCGTGTTGGCGACGCGCGGCACGAGGGGGTCGAAGGTGCCGATATAGTAATTGACGTTGACGCCGGGATTGGCCGCAAAGAATTCGCGCGCGGTGAAGCGGTTCGCCTGAAGCGTGTTGATCGCGAGGAGGTTGAGGGCAGAGCCATATTGGCTTGCGGTCTGCCCGCCGGTCTGTGCCGGCGGCACGATGCCATAGGCCGCGAACACTTGTGCCGCCGTGACGTTGGAAGGCAGCGCCGTGGGCGCGAAGGTGGTGAACGGGACGTTGGCGGCCTGCGTCGTGCGACCGTTCAAACCGTTGCCGGAGATCGCGTCGGCCCCCGGACCGCCCTTGATAATCTGGGCGCCGGTGGTTGCGAAATAGCCGTCGTTGAGCGTTGATATCGTCGTGCGCCGCCCGGACGCGTCGGTGGCTGCGATCGCGAAACCAACCGGCGCGATGCCGTTGGCGAAGGTGATGAAATTGCTGGTCCGCCGCGCTGCCCCGTTGCCGCTCGTGATTGGCGTATACGGTGCATAGAAATTGCTGCTGGCGGTGCTCAGCACCGTACCGGGGTTGCTGTAGGTCTGGTTGACGAACCCCAGCCCGAAGCGCGAGCTCGGTTGACCGTCATTGGTCGAGCGGAGGAAGGCGCCGTTGTTGAGGTTGGCGACATCGACGAAGGCAGTCGGCGCGAAGGCGGGGTTGCGGACGCCGCCATTAAACGGATTGGTATATGAACCGGGGCGGGCAAGGCGGAAATCGCGCGCCGTCGCCTGCAAACCGTCGTTGCGGGTATATTCGGCCGAGAAAACGACGTTTCCGCGTCCGCCGGCGATGTTCCTGCCGACGATGGCGCTTGCCTGATATTGACCGGTATCGCCGCGGTCGGTGATGCCGGTCAGGCCACGTACCTCGAACCCCTCATATTTGTCCTTGAGGACGTAGTTGACCACGCCGGCGATGGCATCCGTGCCATAGACCGCGGCGCCGCCGACGGTCAGTATGTCCACCCGGTCGATCAGCGTCGACGGGATGACGTTGACGTCGACTTGGCTGCCGGTTGCATTGTTGGCGACGAACAGGGATGCGGCGTTGCCCGAAACGAAGCGGCGGCCGTTGACGAGCGTCAGGGTGCGCGCGGTGCCGAGATCGAGCAGGTCGACGAACGCCGCGCCGAGGCTGGCGGTCTGGCCGCCGTTGTTGCCGTCTAGCGGGCTGGCGCCCGGACCGATCAGCGGATTGTCGTTGAGCGCCTCCAGCGCGTTGGTGAAGCCGCGGTTCTGGATCTGCTGACCGGAAATCTGCGCGCCAGGCAGCACGCCGCTCGTCTCCGGCCGCGCGATCCGTGAACCGGTCACGACGATCTCGCCGTCGCGCGCTTCGGTACCATCGGCACCTTCGCCCGGTTCGGCTGCGGGCGGCGTGGTACGGGCCCCGGCCGCTGGTGTGGATTGTGCTGCTGCCGGCGTGGCGAGCAGCGTCAAGGACGCCAGCGCAGTGGCGGAAAGGTATCTCGCTATCATAATGTCCCCCAGCATGGTGCAAGGTTCCCAGCCTCACACCGCGCGCCGAGGATGCCGCCGCAGCAAGTGCGCGCAACAAACATCTATTAAGTCCGTAGTGAACCCATTCTATCTGGCTCACATCCGGTCCCGCATCGACCACATGTGCCGCTGTGCCCTGACGGCTGTGTGGTGATAGCGATTAGGGCTTCAGAATTAGTGTTTTAGCCTGAGCATGACGACGCCGTGAGGGGCGACTTGCGCGGCGTAACGGTTCGTGTGCTTGCCAACGTCCTTTTGCATCCAGAGATCGCGTACCTGCATTCGCACCGATGCGGGCAATCCCAGCATCGTCCAGTCGGCGGCGATCGTCGCGGGCGTTTCGCCGCGGTTGAACAGCAAGATCGCCCGGCCCCCGTCCGCCATGGGCTTGGACCAGACTTCGCGGTCACCGTCTTTCCACACGCGGTGGCCCTGAGCACCCGCCGCGTCCTGATCGACCGCGATGACGTCGGCGTTGAGCAGGATTGCGCGTGTCGGCTGGTCCATGTGGACGACGTCGTTGCCCGCGATCAGTGGCGCGGCCATCATGGCCCAGAGCGCGAAATGCGCGCGATATTCGATGTCGGTCATGCCGCCGTTGCCGACTTCCAGCATGTCGGGGTCGTTCCAATGGCCCGGCCCGGCATACGGCCACAGCGGCTCATTCATGTCGGCGATCGACGCCACGCCCCAGCTATAGCCGTGATGGCCGGTCCATTTATCCGTGATGTCGCCGGTCGTCCGCCACAAGTTGCCGATCTTGGACGCCCACAGCCACGGCCTGGAGTTGCCCCATTCGCAGATCGAGAACAGGATGTCGCGACCCGAAGCGCGGAGCGCGTCCGCCATCAGGGCATAGGCTTCCTCGGCGTTGCGAACGCCCGTCGAGCACCAATCGTATTTGAGATAGTCGACGCCCCAGCGCGCATATTGCAGCGCGTCCTGATATTCGTGCCCCTGGCTGCCGGGGCGGCCACCGCACGTCTTCGTGCCGGCATCCGAGTAAATGCCGAACTTCAGCCCTTTGGCATGAACGTAATCCGACAGCGCCTTTATCCCGCTCGGGAAGCGCGCCTTGTCCTCGGTGATGAAGCCGTTCGCATCGCGCGTGCCGTGCCAGCAATCGTCGATGACGACGTAGCGATATCCTGCCGCCTTCATGCCGTTGGACGCGATCGCGTCGGCGGTGGCGCGGATGGTCGCTTCGTCGACCTTGCAGGCGAACTTGTTCCAGCTGTTCCAGCCCATCGGCGGTGTCGGCGCGAGGCCGTTCGCGACCCGCTTCGGGTCCTTCGAGGGCGCCAATGTGTTCGGGTCGAGATCCAGCACCTCCTGCGCCGACGACGGGGTGGCGGCCTGCACCAGCACGGCAGCCATGACCTGGAACAACGTCTTTCTGAGCACGGCTGACCTTCCATTCTCGTGTGATTGCATGTGCGTCGTCGGTTCGCGCAGCGCCGGCCGCCGCCCCGCGGCGCCTCGGCCGGGCGCCGATGTGACGAGGGATCGCGCGGTGATGCGCTCAGGGATAGGCGACATGCCCCTGGATGCGCTCCTCGGACGTGAAGGTCGACATCGGCAGGCCTGCGGCATTGTAGAGGTTGACGGGCACGACATTGGCCCAATTGTAGCGCACGTAGCGGGGCTGCTGGACCGGCCCGGTGACCATCACGGTGTCGCCCTCGATCCGCGCGGTCGCCGCGACGAAGGTGCGGTTCGCGCCGGCGATCTCGAAACCGCTCACCGGTGCGCCGCGGCTGGTCAATCCTGCGCCATGGTCGAACCAGATGCGCATGCCCCCCGGCTCGCCGGTCGCCTGGCGGAACAACGGGCCCTCATAGGCGACGCGTTCCCCGTAAGCGACGTTGCGTGCGGCGAGCGCGAGCCGGGCGGCGACGGTCTGCTTGTCGCCCGGGTGCACGTTGCCGGGATCGCCGACATCGGTGGTCACCGCCATCGCGGTGTCGACCAAATCCAGCGCACGGCGTTGCGCGTCGCGCACCAGGCCCCATTCCTCGGCGGGCGAATCGAACGACGAAATCTGTGCGTAGAGGAAGGGGAACGAGCCTTGCGCGAAATTGTGTCGCCAGTCGCCGATCAGGCCGCGGAACAGGTCGGCGTAATAAGGCGCGCGCGCAACGTTGCTGTTGGTCTCGCCCTGATACCAGATTACGCCCTTGATGCCGTAGCCGGTGAACGGTGCGACCATCGCGTTGTAGAGCGCCGACGGCCGGTATGCCTCCTCCGGCGGGTGCCAGGGATGGGTCGGCGGCGTGCCGCCGGTGGCGCGGATGGCGGCGTCCTCCCGCGCTTCGGCGGCGAGGGCGAGGTCGGCATCGGTCTGGTCCTGCTGGAAACGCGCGCGCGCATCGATCGCCGGGGCGAGCGCCGCATTGGTCGCGAAGGCGTCGGTCGATACCCAGCTGTCGGCGGGCGTTCCGCCCCAGGTCGAATCGATCACGCCGACCGTCACGTGCTCGCGTGCCGCGATCTCGCGCGCGAAGAAATAGCCGATCGCCGAAAAGTCGGTCGCCGTCGCCGGCGTGGTGGTCGTCCACGTCGCGTCGATGTCGCGCAGCGGAACGGTGCTGGCCTTGTGCGCGACGTGGAGGAGCCGGACGCGCGGGTTCGTCGCGGCGGCGATCTCGGCCGCGGCGTTCTTCAACGGCGCCCCGTCGAAGCCCTTGAGCGGGAATTCCATGTTCGACTGGCCCGAGGCGAACCAGACGTCCCCCAGCATGATGTCCTGGACCCGCACGGCGCCCTCGTTCGCGCCGCCGTCGACGGAGAGGACATACGGCCCGCCCGCCGCAGCGGGCTTCAGCCACACCTCCCACCGGCCGAGCCGGTCTGCGACCGCCGTCGCGCGCTGGTCGTGCAAGGCGACGGCGACGGTCGCCCCCGCCGTGGCCCAACCCCAGATATGCAGCGGCCGATCGCGTTGCAGCACGGCATGGTCGCTGAACAGATGCGGCAGCCTGAGCTGCGCGGCGGCTGGCGACGCCGTGACGGCGGCGAACACGGCGGTGGCGAGCAGGCGTATCATCATAGGTCTCTCCGGGCGTCCCGGCCTGACGGTCGCGCCGGATATCGGTGCAGCCTATCAGCATGCGGGCAACGGGCTAGTGGGATTGCGAAACGCCGTATCGACCGGCGGTTCGTAACGACCCTGGCGAGTGCGTCCCGGCAGCGGGACGCCGCACGGTTCGGGTTCACCGGATCGCAACGTCTCCTGCCGCGACGTTCCAGCCCCGCAGGGTCAGTCCGGTCGCCTGGCCGCCGGTCCTGGGATAACGCACCTCGAGATGACGTTCCTCTCCGGGCAGCAGCGCGACGTAATTGTCGCTGTAGAAGGCCGGGAGAACCCGCGTGCCGTGCATGTCGACCAAGGTGAGCTTGGCGCTGAGCGCGGGGACGGCCGTATTATTGGCGAGGGTCACCGTCACCACCCGATCGTCGCCGTCGTCCCGCGTCGCCGCCGCCGATGCGGTCAGCGCTACGGCCTGTAGGTCGTTCAGCGCGCGATAGGCGGCCTCGTCCTTGCCGCGCCAATAGAAGTTTTCGGCCACCATCCGTCCCGAGGCGTCGGACATCGCGATCTTGACGAGCAGCATCGGGTGCGCGGCGAACAGCCGATCCAGCGGAATGGCGGCGAGGGGGGTGGCGGCGTTGGCGGCGGCGTTCACCCGATCCTCGCGCGAGAACAATTCGGCATTGTCGAGGCCGACGACGCGGGTGCGGACGCGCAGGCCGGCGCGCGCCTCGCGCGTGGTGTTGAGCACGACCAGTTCGTTGCCCGGCAGGTTGAGCTGGACGTGCAGCGGCTCCGCCGCCTTCTTCGCGCCGTAGTAAGCGGCGTGGGTGTCGTAGTCGGAGCTGTAGATCTGCCAGGTGTTCGATGGCCAGGCGGGGTGGGTCATCCACAGCAGCCGTCCGGAATTCCTGGTCCAGAGATGACCGAGGAACCCCTCGTACATCGCCTTGTGCGTTTCCAGATTCATCATCTGCGCCTTGCGCTCGAAGTCGGCGAAGCTCGTCGCGGGACCGAATATCGTGTCGAGTGCCGCCGTGAACGTCTTGGTGTCGCCGTTCCCGCTGACATGCCAGTCGTGGTAGGCGAGCGTGTCGCTGAGCGGCCAGGTCTCGCTGTCGGGCATCGTGGCTCGGACCGATTCCAGCGTCGACAGCGACGGCGTTCCCGTCTCCACCGAAAAGCCGGTGGCTAGTCCGGTGAAATAGCCCACGGGCGGGCGGTAATTATAGGGGCCGGACCCCTGCAGGTTGATGACGTTGGAGCTGCCGGTGAACCAGCGGGTGCCGTCCTCGCGCGCGATGACGTCGTCCAGACCTTCGTTGAGCGCGGGATAGGGCACGCCCTCGTTGCGGCCGAACCACAGGATGATCGACGGATGGTTGCGGTAGCGGCGCACCACGTCGTCGGCATTGCTGAGGAACAGTTGCGGGTCCTGCGGTTCGACCTGCGCATTCTGGGTCGACTGCCAGAAGTCGTTGAGGATCATCATGCCGTTCTCGTCGGCGAGATCGTAGAATTCCTCTTCGGTGTTGTTGCCCATCCAGTTGCGGATCACATTCATATGCGCCTCCTTCTGCAACCGGAAATATGGCGCCAGCCGGTCGCGGCTGACGCGCTTCATGGCGTCGTCCATCCCCCAATTGCCGCCGCGTGCGGCGATCGGCACGCCGTTGACGCGGATCGTCAGATGCGGTTCCGGCATGGTCGTCGCGACCGACGTCACCGCGGGCGATCGCTCGCCGGCTACGGTCAGCGATTCCGCCCAGCCGTTGGGGGATTGCTTGATCGCCTCATGGCGGATGTCGAGCAACCGCTCGCCACGCAGGCTGCCATCGGTGAATTGCACGTTGACCCGGCGCAAGGCCCCCGCGGAGTCGAACAGCGACAGATCATAACTCACCTCGCGCATTCCGAAGCGATCGGTGCGGGTATCGGAGATCCGGCCATCGGCCAGCGCCTCGAGCGAGAGCTGGTACAGCGCCTGCTCGCCATAGCCGTTCGGCCACCACAATCTGGGGTTGGCGACGTGCAGCTGGGCGAAGTCGCCCGGCGTGAACGCCACCTGGCTTTCGCCGGGTGCCGCGGTCACCGTCTTCTCGACGCGGACGTCGCCGAAGGCGGCGCGTACGGTCACCTGGCGTGGTGTCGCGCCATCGTTGCGGATCGGGACGGTGACATAAACGTCGGCGCGATCGGTGCGCGGCAACGGCAGGTCGGTCACGACATGCGGGTCGAGCAGCCGTATGTCGCCGTGCGCGAGCAGATCGACCGGGCGCCACAGCCCGGTGTCGCGGTCGCGGATGCCCGGAATCCAGTCCCAGCCCTCCGTCGCGACGAACGTCGGCCCGTCGATCGCCAGTTGACCACCATTTTCCCCGACGCCGCCGCTGATCGATTGTTCGTGAGGGATGCCGGGGTGCGGCGGTGGCGAAACGCGGACCGCCAGCACGTTTTCGCCGGCAACGGGGGTCAGGTCGAACTGGCCGCGGATGAACGCCCCGCGCGTATCGCCGAGCTTGCGGCCGTTGGCCCATATGTCGGCGGCGTAGTTGATGCCGCCGAACACCAGGGTCAGCCGCTTGCCGGCCGCCTCCGCCGGCACCGTGAAGCTGGTGCGGTACCAATAATCCTGGCGCGCGAGGCTTTCGGGGATCCTGAGGTTGTTGAGGCCGTAATAGGGGTCGGGATAGACGCCGCGGTCGACCAGCGTGGTCAGCACCGTGCCGGGCACGGTCGCGGGACGCCAGGTACCGCTCGCACGCCCGGGCCGGGACAGCGCCGCACCGTCTTCGCGAACCTCGGGCGCGCCGGCGAGTTGCCAGCCATTGACCCGCCAGCGTCCGTCGCTGGCCCGCGCCAGGCCGGTGGGTGGCAACGGCAGGCGCACCGCCGGCGGCGTCGTCGCGACGCCCCGCGCCCGTGGCAGCGTCCATGCATCCTGCTGCTGGGTGAGGCCGATGTTCGCCTGCTTCTGGAAGGGCCAGCCGACGCCGACCTGCCAGAATTGCACCGAGGCGAAATCCGGACGATCGCGAGCCGCGGCTGCGATCTCGCTCGCGCCGCGCGCGGCGGGGATGAAACGCGCATCGGCGAGCGAACCGCCGAAATGCCGCTGCGCGTCGCCGGCGCCGACGACCGGGGCGATCGCCAGCCGCGGCGCGACCCCGGACGGGCGGCTCGCCCGCGCCGCGACCGCGCGACCGTCGACATAGAGCGTGAGCGTCCGTCCGTCCGCGACCGCCGCGACCTGCGTCCAGCGGCCGGCGGCAAGCCTGCCGCCGCCGGTCATCCGCACCGCGCCGTCCGTGACGTTCAACCGCCCGTCGATCAGGCCGAGGCAACGGCAGGCGCCGAGCGGGTCGCCGACGGCGATCAGGATGCCGTTGGCCGCGCTCGCATCGGGGCGCACCCATGTGGAGAGCGTCCATGATGCGCCCGACGCGACCGCGTCGCCGGCCTTGTCGAGGGGGCGCTCGACCCCGATGCCCCCGGCCAGGATAGCGACGTTGTAGGGACCGGCGTTGGCCATGACGCCCGCGGTGCCGGCCGCAGGGACCTGTGCGGCGAGCGGCAAGGGCAGGACGGCCCCGAGCAGCAAGGTGGCAATAAGCGGCGATGATCGCATCATAATCCTCTCTGATGGCGTGCGGTCGTCGCCGGCGCCTTATCGTCCAGACACGCTGCATCCGGTCGCTCCCCTCGACCTATACTCTGTACGGCGACATGCAACGTCGGACGATCACGGCATGGTGGCGTCGGCCTGCGACGGGCTGGCTCCTCCTCGCGCTCACGAGATGTGGCCCGATCGAGGGTCCAAATTCTTGGAGCCGCCGTGCCGTGACTCACGATCGGCGCGGTATCGGATGGAGAGAGCCGGTGGCGGCAAGCCAAGCAGCGATTTTGCTCAAGACGACTCGCCATGGTGAGCGTAGGCTTCAGCATGGCCGACTGAGTCGGAACCTCTCATCGGGCATGCAGCCTCTGCCCGCCTCCGTCAAAAGGGGCGGGCACTTTTCATAACCCCACCGGTGCGGCGGCCGGGCGCAGAGCGCTCACCCCCGCTGGTTGAGCATCACCCCTGCGATCAGGGCCACGTTGCTGGCAATGAACGCACCGAGCACGATGTAGCAGGTCATTGGTGTTCTCCCTCGCGACGGATCGTAATCGCCAAGGGTAACCAGATCGTAAGCGGCGGATCGGGGGATTATGCCGGCACTGTGGCCAACGCCGTATGGCATGCGCCACGACCCCTTATCCATCAGCCGCTTAGCACGGCGTTTCGACGTAGACTCCGGCCGCAGCACCTTGCTGTACGTGCAGAAGGACGTCGTCATGACCCTCGAATATCCCCCCGTCGTACCCGTTCAGCGGAGGACGCAATCCGGCCCGGTCGCGGCCGATCTCCCCCATCAGCCGATCCGGCGCGCGCCGTTCGACCTGACCGATCTGGAGACCGAGTTCGATCCCGACCTCGGCACGTTGTGGACCTATATGCGCCAGCGCAGCCGGCCGAGCTTCAATCCCGGTCTGCTCGCCGCGTTCGACCAATGGCAGGACGATATCGTCGCGGCACATGGCTCGGGCGCGATGCCGATCCGCTATCTGGTGCTCGGCTCGCGCTTTCCCGGCGTCTTCTCGCTGGGCGGGGATCTCGACCTGTTCGCCGCGCACATCCGGCACGGCGATCGCGATGCCCTGGTCCGCTACGGCCGCGCGTGCGTCCGCATCCTCCATCGCAACATGCTCAGCCTCGAACGGCCGATCATCACCATCGGGCTGGTCGAGGGCGACGCGTTGGGCGGCGGCTTCGAGGCCTTGCTGTCGTTCAACGTCGTCATCGCCGAGCGCGGCACCAGTTTCGGCCTGCCCGAAACCAATTTCGGCCTGTTTCCCGGGATGGGGGCGCATTGCTTCCTGTCGCGGCGACTCGGTTCGGCGCGGGCCGAACAGATGATCCTCAGCGGCCGCTCGTACAGCGCGGAGGAACTCTACGACCTCGGCATCATCCACGCGCTCGCCGATCCGGGGCGGGGGCGTGCCGAGGTGGAGACCTACATCCGCCAGAACCGGCGGCGGCACAGCGGCCATTGCGCGATCTACGAGGCGTCGCGCTCGGTCAATCCGCTGCCGCTCGCCGAGCTGGAGGCGGTGGTCGACCTGTGGGCCGATGCGGCGCTGCGGCTCAACGAGACCGACCTCAAGCTGATGCGCCGTCTGGTCGGCGCGCAATCGCGCCTGCTCGACAAAGCGGTGGCCTGAGCCATGCGGGGTCAGGCGCGCCCGTGCGCCCTGGCCTCGCTCCCCGCCGCTCCGCCGGCGAACATGGCGCCGACCATGTTCGCCGGCATCGGCCGCGCCAGCAGATACCCCTGGACCGCGTCGCAGCGCGTCCGGCGCAACTGGTCGAGCTGCGCCTGCGTCTCGACGCCCTCGGCGACGGTGCGCATGCCGAGCTTGGCGGCGAGGTCGATCACCGTCTGGACGATCGCCACCGATGCATGGCTCTGTTCGAGGTCGGTGATGAACGACCGGTCGATCTTGAGCGTCTGGAAGGGGAATTTGGTGAGATAGCTCAGCGACGAATAGCCGGTGCCGAAATCGTCGAGCGTGGTGCGGACGTGGAGCCGGTTGATCGCGTCGAGCGCGGCGAGCGACGCCTCGATATCCTCGAGCAGCACCGATTCGGTCACCTCCAGCTCGAGCCGGTCGGCGGCGAAGCCGCTGCTCGCCAGTGCGCCCATGATGACCGTCGGCAGATTGGCGGAGCGCAACTGGATCGGCGACAGATTGACCGCGATCTTGACCTCGGCGGGCCAGTCGCTGGCGACGCGGCACGCCTCGCGGATCACCCAGCTGCCGATCGCGACGATCAGGCCGTTGTCCTCGGCGATCGGGATGAATTCGGCGGGCGAGATCGCGCCGTGGTTGCGGCTGGTCCAGCGCAGCAGCGCCTCGCACGACAGGATGCGTTCGCCGGCCAGATCGTAGATCGGCTGGAACATCAGATGGAATTCGCCGCGCTCCAGCGCCCCCTGCATATCGGCGGCGAGCGTGCGACTGCGTTCGATCTTTTCGTCCATCAGCGGTTCGTAGAGGCACATCTGGCCGCGGCCGCTGTCCTTGGCGCGATACAAAGCGAGGTCGGCATTCTTGAGCAACGTGTCGGCGTCGGTGCCGTCGGCGGGGGCGATGGCGATGCCGAGCGAGGCGCCGACGTGCAGCATGCGGCCGTTGTGATGCACCGGCAGCGCGACCAGATCGATGATCCGACGACCGGTGGCGAGCGCGTCCTCCGATCCCGTGATCTCGCAGACGACGGCGAATTCGTCGCCGCCCAGCCGCGCGACGATGCCCTCGCCCGCGAACGCCTCGTCGAGGCGGCGCGCGACACCGGCGAGCAACGCATTGCCGGCGAGATGACCGAAGGAATCGTTGATCTCCTTGAAGCGGTCGAGGTCGATCCAGTGGATCGCCAGGCGACGGTCGGCCCCGGCCAGCGCCTGCAACCGCGCCTCGAACTGTTCGCGGAAGGCGGTGCGGTTGGCGACGCCGGTCAGGTCGTCGCGACGCGCCATCGCGGCATGATGCTCGGCCAGCGCCGCTTTCTCGCGCGAGACGACGGTGGCCTTGAGGATGACGCCATAAGTCTGCAGCGTGATGTCCATCATCGCAACGACGAACAACAGGATGACCACCGCGAGCGCCATCTTGAGCGGTTCGAGCGAGACGATCAGCCCGGCGGCGAGCGGCAGCGAGGCGAAGCACAATTGCGCCAGCGCGATCCACGGCCGGCCGGCGTTGCGCCCGGCGATGCCCGCGGCATAGCCGATCGTCGTCGTCACCGCGAGCAACTGGAGGACGCCGTCGCTGCTGTTGATCAGCGTCAGCATGCCGAACGTGCCTAGCAACGCCGAATAGCAGACCGCACCGGCGCGATAGATGAATTCCTGCCGCCGGGCCCAGGCGCCGGTCGGCAGCGCTTGGGTCGGGCTGCGGCGGTGGAGCCGGACGGCATCGCCGACGCGGATGCTGGCGACGACCGCGATCGCCACCGCGCAGGCGCGCATCGACGGCGTACCGCTGACCAGCGCGACGATCGCGACGATCGCGCTGCTGGTCAGCGCGCCGATCACCAGCGACTGCGGCGAGGCATAAAGCGATTCTACCAGCGTCTCGCGCACCGAGGCGGCGATCGCCTGATCGGAATGGCGCAGCCGTCTGAGGCGGGAAATGAGACCGGTCATATGGTTACCATGCGCAACAGAAGTGTAGAAGAAACAAACGAATGCCGTCGGCGGCCCTCGGCCCGTCGCATAATCGCGCGGACGAATGCAGGAAATGCAGCAGCTTGCCGGTGTGAGCAGGGCGATCGTAGATGGACGCTCGTGCGAGCCTGCCGTCTTCCAAGCCCACCCCGTCACCCCGCACTTGTTCCGGGGTCCACCCCGCGGCGAGGAGAAAGGCTTGATTCGACGCCGTTCTCTCGCGGCCCGGTGGACCCCGGAACGAGTCCGGGGTGACGAATCTAATGAGGAAATCGATCGAGCCTCATCACTGCAGCCATGTGCGATAGCCCAGCTGGTGGAAGGTGCGGGGTCTTGCGACGACTATCGCAGCGGCGTGCGAGCGCATCATCGTGCGTGACGCTACCGGCTTCTGCGACGCCATGCCCGTGCGGTGTCGACGGGATGCGCAGTCTTAGATGTCGACCTAAGGAACGAAGGTGCAGCCAATACCCGATCGCTGGTAGATTTGTCTCTCTCCAGCGTCACAAATGCTCGACCGCCACCGCGACCCGATAAACCAGCAGCCCTTCGATTTAGTCCAAATCAGACATTAAAGGCCTTGCGCACTTTACTTGCGGGAACAGCCAATTTGGCGTGAAATTAACCCCTAATTCGTTGTATCGCGGTAACCGATGACCATGACGTCGCCTTCCTCTCGCCGTACGACCGCCGAGCCGGTGCGAGCCGAGCTGCGCAATGCGCTGTTCGCGACGGCGCTGCCGAATGCGGTGATGACGGCGATCTTCACGGCGCTGGGACTGAAGATCGCCAGCGACCTGCACGATCCCATCGCCTGGGGGGCACTGGTGTCCGGCGTCGTCTGCGCGACGCTCAAGCTGGCGCTGATCGCTGCGCATCAGCGGCGCGCCGATCTGGCGGTGCGCCGGCAGGACCACTGGGCGCAGGCGTTCGCGGCGTTCAGCCTCGGCCTGGCGTTCTCGCTGGGGATGCTCGGCGCGCGCGCCTTCGTCCATGACGCGGTGTTGTTGCAGATGCTCGCGACCGGCCTGCTGTTCGGCTATTGCTCGGGGCTGGTCGCGCACACCTCGATCCGGCCGTGGCTGGCGACCGCCTGCCTCGTGCTCAGCGCGATGCCGATCGCGATCAGCGCGATGCTGCGGGCCGACAGCCCGCATCAATTGCTCGGTGCCAGCCTGATCTGCTTCATGCTCGCCGCATTCCAGAGCATCCGCCATCTCTATCAGGCGACGCGCCAGCATATCATCACGCGTCAGGCGATGGCGGCGCTGGCGCGGGTCGACCCGCTCACCAAGCTGCCCAACCGGCTCGGCCTGCGCGAGGCGTTCACCAGCCAGATGCGCGAGGAATATGATATCGCGATCCATTGCCTCGATCTCGACGCGTTCAAGCCGGTCAACGACCGCTACGGCCATCCGACCGGCGACGCGCTGCTGACCGCGGTCAGCGATCGCGTCCGCTCGGTGCTCCAGCCGCACGACACGGCGGCGCGGGTCGGTGGCGACGAGTTCGTCATCATCCAGTCGGGGGTGCGCAGCCAGAGCGAGGCGGACCTCTTCGCGCGCACCCTCGTGCGGCGGATCATGGCGCCTTACGAGATCGACACGCATCAGATCGAGATCGGCGTCAGCCTCGGCTTCGTGACCGCCGGCGGCGACGAGAGCGATCTCGACGAGCTGGTCGCGCTCGCCGATGCCGCGCTCTACCAAGCCAAGCAGAGCGGCGGCGGCATCGGCCGCGCGACGCTCGCCGCGCGCTGACCGTCAGATCCGGTAGCGCGCCTCGAGCAGGTCGAGTTCGCGGATCAGCTTCTGCGCGGTGGCGCTGCCGATCGCGCGTTCGCGCACCTGCTCGACGACCGCGGCGCGCTCGGCCTTGATCCCGGCGAGGCGGAAGGTGCGCTCCAGCCGGTCTTGCAACCGCGCCTCCGCCGACGCCTTGGCCGAGCCGCTGCGGCTCTCGATCCGCTCGCGGTACAGGTCCATCACCCGCGTGCCGGCGGCGGCGTAGAAATCAGCGTTGCCGTCACGCTCGGCGAGGTCGTGCTGCGACCGTTCGATCGCCGAGATCGCCGCCTCCGCGGCGGCGACGCGTGCGGCATCCTCTTCGGCCTGTTTCGACGGCTCGGCCGGCATCGTCAGGCCGTTGAGCAGGATCGGCAATGCGATGCTCGCCAGCACCAGCGACACGATGATGACCCCGGCGGCGAGGAAGATCGCGAGGTCGCGGGCAGGGAAGGGGCTGCCGTCGTTCATCGTCAGCGGGATGGTGAGCACGCCCGCCAGCGTGATCGCGCCGCGCACCCCGGCGAGCGACATGGCCGCGACCAGCCGCCAGTCGGGGCTGTGCAGCGTCGCCTCGCTGTTCAGCCGCCGCCGCAACAGGGTCAGCCGCAGCGACACCCACACCCAGCCGAAGCGCAGCAGCGCGAGGCCGGCGACGATCGCCAGCACATAGAGGCCGAGCCATTCCGGCCCGTGATGGCCGGTCAGCAGCACGGTCGACTTGGCGCCGGCGAGGATCGCGGGAAGCTGCTCGCCGAGCAGCACGAAGATGATGCCGTTGAGCGCGAACTGGATCGTGTCCCAGACCGAATTGCGCCGCATCCGCGTCGTCGCCAGCGCCTGGCGGGAGATTTCGGCGAAGGTCATCGTGACCCCCGCCGACACCGCGGCGAGGATGCCCGAGGCATGGATATGCTCGGCGAGCAGATACGATCCGAACGGGATCAGCAGGCTGACGAGGATCTGCGAGCCCGGCTCCTCGCCGAACCGCCGCGATACCCACGCCTTGATGCGGGTGACGACCAGCGTCACGACGATGCCGACCGCGAGGCCGATACCGGCGACCCACAGGAAGCTGGTCGCGGCGGAGGCGGCGGAGAAGGTGCCGGTCAGCGCCGCGGCGATCGCGAAGCGCAGGCAAACGAGGCCAGAGGCGTCGTTGAGCAGCGATTCCCCTTCGAGGATATGCATCATCCGCTTCGGGATCGGCACCCGCGCGGCGATCGCCGAGACCGCGATCGGGTCGGTCGGCGACACCACGGCGGCGAGCGCGAAGGCGACCGCGAGCGGCATCGCCGGGATCATCCAGTGGATGAAGAAGCCCATGCCGATCACCGTCAGCAGCACGAGGCCGAGTGCCAGCTCGACCACCGTCGACAGATCCTTGAGCAATTCGTCCTTGGGGATGCGCCAGCCGTCGAGGAACAGCAGCGGCGGCAGGAACAGCAGCAGGAACAGCTCGGGATCGAGCTCGACGCGATAGGAGGTCGACAGGCCGATCACCGCGCCGAGCAGGATCTGGACCAATGGCGTCGGCACCGACACCGGCAGCATGCGCGACACCGCGCCGCTCATGACGACGGCGAGCAACAGGAACAGGACGATCGATACGGCTTCCAAACGGCACTCCCGGGTCAGATGGCCTTCCCCTATCTGGCTCCGTCACCGCAGGACAACCCCGTCCGCGCCATCGGCGATCGACTCAGGCAAAATCGGTATTCATTGAAAGTCCTCCCCCGCCAGGGGGAGGTGGCATGCCGCAGGCATGACGGAGGGGGAGGACACGGAACCGAAGTGACCGCTTACCTCTCCCTCCGTCACGGCTTCGCCGCGCCACCTCCCCCTTGCGGGGGAGGAATTTTCGTAAAACCCTGAATGTCGCTCCGGCCTAGAAGGTGCCGCGCAGGCCGACGAGGAACTGGCGACCGGGTTTGTACTGGGTGAAGGTCGCATTCTCGAACTGGAAGTAGGAGCGCAGCGTCGCGTTGGTGAAATTGGCGACGTTGACGGTGAGCTGCGGCGCCCCGGCGAAACCGAAGATCTTGTCGAGGTCGAACGACGACGAGAAATCGTAGGTGGTGTAATCGGTGCCGTACAGCGCCGCCGCCGGGATGCCGTTCTGCGCGGTGCCGCTGTTCTGCGAACCCTCGCGCGAGGTCGTCGAGACGCGCAGCATGATGCCGTTCTTCTCGTAATAACCGGTAATGTTGTAGGTGAACGGTGCGACGCCGAATGCGGTGGCGGGGCCGCTGCTGGTCTGGTCGACGATCGTGGCGTTGGCGTTGAAGCCGAAGCCGGTCACGCCGATATGGCGGGTCAGGAAGTCGAGCGGCTGCACCCACTGGAATTCGAGGCCGTTGATCGTCAGCTTGTTGGGCACGTTGACCTGCGAGGTCACCTGCACCTGCGCGGTATTGGGCCCGCCGCGCGAGTTGATCGCGATCTGCTGCGTGGAATTCAGCGTATCGTAGGTGATGCCATATTGCGCCAGCGCGGTGAACGGCACCGTGGTGATCGAGGTGTTGGTGAAGCCGGTGATCGCCTTGCGGAACGCGTTGAAGCTGATCACGCCCTCGCGCCCGGTATAATATTCGAAACCGAGGTCGAGGTTGGTCGACATGTACGGCGACAGCGCCGGATTGCCGATGTTCGCCTGGTCGGCGGACGGCGCGCCGAAGCTGACGCCGGGCAATTGCGCCGACGGATCGGGCCGGGTCATCGTCCGCGATCCGGCGACGCGCACTACCGCATGCTCGCTCAGGTCGTAGGCGAAGGTCGCGGCGGGCAGCCATTTCGCATATTCGTTGCGGGTCGACACGACGTTGACGATGTTCGGATAGCGGCTGCCGTCGGGCAGGGTGGCCCCCGTCGCCGTCGTGTTGCGCGGATCGGGCAGCGAGACGCGTCCCGCGATCGTCTGGATCGTGTTGACGTAGCGCAGGCCGACGTTGAAGCGCAGCGTGTTGCCGCCCAGCTCCTGTGCACCGTTGACCGTGGCGAAGGCGGACTTCACCACCTCGCGGATCGAGCCGCCGCTGGCGCCGGTGTTGGCACCGCCGCTCTCGGGCGCATTGTCGTGATAGAAGTCATAGTTGCTCGCCGCCGCGAAGGCGGGGAAATCGACCGTCACGAAACCGGCGGGACCGGGCCTCAGATAGGTCGGAACGGCGCTGTTGGGGATCAGCGATCCGCCATAGCTGACCGGTCCACTGGTTCCGGCGGTCGCCCCGGTGCCGAGGCCCGGATAGGTCGGATAGCCCGCGGGGATCACACCCGGCGCGTTCAGGCCCTCGCAGGGCGGCTGCGAATTGGGCGATTGCAGCGACACGTTGGGGTTGTTGCCGCAGACCGCATTCTGCCACGCTTGGCTGTTGTCGTAACCGCGGATGCGCCGCGACACGTCGTCGAACGCGCCGCCGACCTTCAGGTTGAGCGCCTTGTCGCCCCAGGTCAGATCGCCGCGGAAGCCCTTGTTGACGTTCAGCCGGCGCTCGTCCTGGATGTTGACGCGGCTGCCGGCGTACCAGCCGAAATTGGCGGGATCGTTGAGGTCGAGATTGCTCTTGATGCTCGGGATGCCGCCGTCGTTCGAATAAGTGACGGTGTTGCCGACGCCGAGCGGGGTGGTGAAGCCCACGGTCGGGCTCTCGCGGTGGAAGGTCGAGCGCGCGTAATTGCCTTGCAGCGTCAGCTTGAGCTTGTCGTCGATCTCCCATTCGCCGCCGGGATTGACGCTGAACAGCTTGGTGGTCTCGATATACGGACGGAATTCGTCGAAGAACTGCGCATTGGCGAAGGTGCCGCCGGTGACGGTGCAGCCGGCGCTGCAATCGGCCTTGTCGAAGGTGAGGTTGGTCGGGATCGACGCGCCGTTGCGCACGATCCACGCCATGTCCTCGCGGATCAGGTCGTTCTTCTTATAGCCGTACAGGCCGTCGATATAGAAATGCAGCGTGTCGGTCGGCTGCCATTCGGCGCTCAGAATCGCGTTCAGGCGGTCGCGCGGCCCACGGATGTTGGCGATGCGGCCGAGGCGCGGCAGCAGGCCGTTGTCGATCTGCTGGATCGAGGCACCGGGATTGTTGGCGAGCAGGAAGGCGCTGTTGATCGGCGTACCGGCGACGAGGCCGGCACCGGCGCCGACCGGCACCGTCGCGGGAATCGTCCAATTGCCGCCGCCGGTGCTGTTGCAGCCCGAGGTCGCGCCGCATTGTGCCGCGGTGAGCGCCGGGTTGGTATAACCGATCGTCTCGAACCCGCGCGTCTCGGTGAACAGGCGCTGCGCCGACACGCCGGCGAGGATGCCGAACGTATCGTTGCGCCAGCTGCCGATCAGCGAGCCGCGCGCGCCGATCCGGTCCTCGGGAGTCTGCTTGGTGCCCTGGATGTTATAGGCGAGGAAGGAGGTATTACGGTCGAACGGGCGGGCCGAGCGCAGGTCGATATTGCCCGCCGCGCCGCCTTCGAGCAGGTCGGCGGTATAGCTCTTGTTGACGGTCAGCTTGGTGAACAGGTCGGTCGGGAAGAAGCTGAGGTCGACCGAACGGTCGGTGCCCTGCGCATCGGTCGCGCCCGACGAGGCGACGGCGATCGTCGCGCCGTTCAGCGTCACGTTGGTGAAGTTGGAGCCGAGGCCGCGGATCGCGACGTTGGTGCCCTCGCCGGTGACGTCGCGGGTGATCGTCACGCCGGGGATGCGGTTGAACGATTCGGCGATGTTGGTGTCGGGGAACTTGCCGATGTCCTCGGCGAAGATCGAATCGGTAAAGCCGGTCGAGGCGCGCTTGGACTCGGTCGACTTGGCGAGGCTCGAGCGATAGCCGGTGACGACGATGTCCTCACCCGGCGCGCCCTGGCTCTGGTCGGTCTGCGGCACGGGCGCGACGGCGGGGCCGTTGTCCTGGCCGTCGGCCGGGGTCTGTTCCTGCGGCGGCGGCACGGCCTGCGCCGCGGCCATCGACGGGCCCAGCGTGCCGAGCGTGGTGGCGCACAGGAGCGCGATGCGGCGCAGGCGAAGGGTGCGGACGGTGCTCAACTTCAGGTTCCTCTCTGGTGACGCGCTGCCGTCGTCGCGGCATGCGCAGCATGGATTGTCGCCGGCGGCCGACGGCCACCGGCGGAGACGTCGGATGCGGATCAGGTTTCGGTCATGATGAAGGCGACGAACGACGCATCACCCCGGCGCGATGCCGTCTGAGGCATCGTCGGCGCGGGGCGAACGCCCGTCAGCAATGTCAGCGATGCTCCAGCCATCCCCGTCCCTCGTCATGCCCGTCTGTCGCGGCCTTGATAGCGCTATCTTCTCCGTATTGGTCAGCAAGTCAATCGGTTTCGGTTAGGCCAACCGGAGATTGAGACGGGGAGAAGCAGCGTTACCTCGACCGCGTCACGACGTATGTCCCGGCGCATGGGGGTAGCTCTGCGCCTTGTACCAAGCGAGGTCGTGTTCGGGTGCCGCCACCCCGGCGGGCAGCGGGCGGTGGTTGACTGACATCCAATAGGCGAGGCTGGCATCGCGCCACCAGCGCGCCTCGCGCTTCTGGATCACCAGATAGGTCGCCGTCTTCTGCCAGCGTTCGGCATCGATCCTGTCGCGCAGCGTGTCCCATTGCCGCTGCATGCCGGCGACATAGCCGACGCCGGCGTCGTAATGCGCGACCAGATCCTCCCACAGGGTCTTCCCGTCGGCCATGCGGCGGTCCCAGCGAACATGGTGGAACCACAGCAATTCGCGTTCCGGCGTCGTCTCCGGCCGGGCGAGCTGGCGCGCGACCGAGGGGGCATATTGGTCGACGGCGTCGCTGCCGCTACGACCGCGTTCGAAGCCGATGCCGTCCGGGTCGGCGCGATGATAATAGGTCGGGTTCCACTCGGGCCGCGCCAGATCGGCGACCCACGGACCCGGTCCGTAATGATGGCCGGTCGCCATCAGATGCGCGAGCCCGAACGCGCCGGTGTAATCGACCACCGCCTCGCGCGATCCGGCCATCATCGCGGTCGTGGTGGCGACGACCTGCGGATCGGTGCCGAAGGTCTGCGCCGCCCATTCGCGCGCGATTCCCTCGGACGTCAGGTCCGGATCCCAGGCGAGCCGGCCGAAGGCATACCAATTGGCCTGGTTGAAGGTTGATCCGCTCCAGTCGCGGTCGCGGCCGATATTGGCGACGCCGGCCATGCCGGTCAGCTTATGGCCCTCCGCCGATCCGTCGACGACGTCGGCGACGGTCTCGTCGCGGCGGCGACCGGTCTTCGCATGCAGCGTCTCGGCGAACAGCGGGCCGAGATAGGCGAGGTGGGTGGCGAAGCCGAGATATTCCTTGGTGATCTGGAATTCGATCATCAGCGGCGTCTTCGGCATCGCGCCGAACAGCGGATGGAAGGGCTCGCGCGGCTGGAAGTCGATCGCGCCGTTCTTCACCTGCACCAGCACGTTCCCGGCGAAGCGGCCGTCGAGCGGCTTGAACTCGCTATAGGCCTGTTTGGCGCGATCGGTCGGGTCGGTCTCGGCATAGACGAAGGCGCGCCACATCACGATCCCGCCGTGCGGCGCCACCGCCGCGGCGAGCATGTTGGCGCCGTCGGCATGAGTCGCGCCATAGTCGCGCGGGCCGGGCTGGCCCTCGCTGTTCGCCTTGACGAGGAAGCCGCCGAAATCGGGGATCGCGCGATAGATCTCGTCCGACTTGGCACGCCACCAGGCGGCGACCGCCGGGTCGCGCGGGTCGGCGGTCTTGAGCCCGCCCAGCTCGACCGGCGCCGAGAAGCGCGCCGACAGATAGACGCGGATACCCCACGGGCGCAGCACGTCGGCGAGCGCGGCGGCCTTGGCGATATAGGGCGCGGTGAGGCTGTCGGCCTTGGCGTTGACGTTGTTGATCACCGTGCCGTTGATGCCGATCGAGGCGTTGGCGCGGGCGTAATCGGTGTAGCGCGGGTCCTTGAAGTCGGGCAGCGTCCACCAGTCCCACAACGACTGGCCGGCATAGCCACGCTCGACCGTCCCATCGAGATTGTCCCAATGGTTGAGCATCCGCAGCTTCACCTTGGGCGCCGAGCGCAGCGCCACCGTCTCGGCGCGATCGCCGGTGCCGAGCGCGCGCAGCAGCGCGAAGGCGCCGTACAGCGTGCCGCGATCGCCGTTGCCCGCGACCAGCAGCACGCTTCGGCCCGCAAGCGTCACGCGGCGTACCAGATAGCCCTCGTCGCCCAATCCGGCGAAGGGGAGTCCCAGCGCGGTGATCCCCGGCGCGGCGGCGGTCGCGACCACCACCGGCGGCGTCCCCGCGGGCAATGCGCGACGCAGCTCGCTCTCGGCGAGCCGCAGCGTCGCGCTGTCGCCCAGCCGCGTCACGGCGGCCTGACCGGTCGCCGGGGCACTGGTCCGCAGCCACAAGGAATAGCCGTCGTCGGCGAATGCCGGACTGGCCAGCGCGAGCCAGCTTGCGCCCAGCGCTCCGATCAGCGCACGATACCCTTTCATCTCACTCTCCCGTCGCGAACGATTGACAAGTCCGCGGTCCAGCTTTCATGTTATCGCTATCAACATAACAGGCAAGCCGCATCGTATTGGTTTGCCAATCCTGGAGAGCCTGTCTTGACGTCGCGTCCTGCCGTTTCGTCCCGTCGTGAGGTGTTGCGCTGGAGTGCGGGGGTGTCGCTGATGGCGTTGCTCCCCGCCGCCGCGCGACCGGCGTCGCCGCTGTACAAGGACGCGCGCGCGCCTGTCGACCTGCGGGTTCGCGACCTCCTCGGCCGGATGACGCTCGACGAGAAGGTGGCGCAGCTCATCACGCTGTCGACCACCAAGCGCGACGTGATGGACGAGGCGCGCGGCTTCGATCCGGCCCGCGCCAGCGCCGCTTATCCAAACGGCATCGGCCAGATCGCGCGGCCGTCGGATCGCGGCGGTGCGGCGACCGCGACCAACACCGGCACCGACGTCACCGGCCGCTGGCGCAAGCCCGCCGACACGATCGCCTTCGTCAACGCCGCGCAGGACTGGTCGCGCACCAAAACACGGCTCGGCATCCCCGTGCTGTTCCACGAGGAATCGCTGCACGGCTATATGGCCCCCGAGGCGACCAGCTTCCCGCAGGCGATCGCGCTCGCCGGCAGCTTCGATCCCGATCTGATGACCCGCGTCCAGTCGGTGATCGGCCGCGAGGTGCGCGCGCACGGCACCGTGCTCGCGCTCTCGCCGGTGGTCGACATCGCCCGCGATCCGCGCTGGGGGCGGATCGAGGAGACGTTCGGCGAGGACCCCTATCTGTGCGGCGAGATGGGCGTCGCCGCGGTCCACGGCCTGCAGGGCGAGGGGCGGGAGCTGGCGCCGGGCAAGGTGTTCGCGACGCTCAAGCACATGACCGGTCACGGCCAGCCGCAGGCGGGCAACAACGTCGCGCCTGCGCAGATCGGCGAGCGCGAGCTGCGCGAAAGCTATTTTCCGCCGTTCCGCGCGGTGGTCGAGCGGACCGGGGTCGGGGCGGTGATGCCCTCGTACAACGAGATCGACGGCGTCCCCAGCCACGCCAATGGCTGGCTGCTCGGCGACGTGCTGCGCGGCGAATGGGGGTTCGACGGTGCGATCGTCAGCGATTACGCCGCCATCCCCGAGCTCGACTATTTCCACCATATCGCCGGCGACGTCGGCGAGGCGGCGCGGCTGGCGCTCGCCGCCGGGGTGGACAGCGACCTGCCCGACGGCGTCGCCTATCGCACGCTTGCCGATCAGGTCCGCGCCGGCAAGGTGAGCGTCGCCGCGATCGACGCCGCCTGCGCGCGTATGCTGACACTCAAGATGCGCGCGGGCCTGTTCGAGGAGCCACGCGTCGATTCCCGCGCGGCCGCCCGCCTGACGGCCAATGCCGAGGCACTGGCGCTCGCCCGCGAGGCCGCGGCGCGCTCGATCGCCTTGCTCAAGAACGACGGCACGCTGCCTCTCTCGGTCGACCGTCATCGCCGCGTCGCGGTGATCGGCCCCAATGCGGCGGTCGCGCGGCTCGGCGGCTATTCGTCGATCCCGACCGATCCCGTCTCGCTGCTCGACGGCATCCGCGCCAAGCTGAAGGGCAGGGCCGAGGTGGTCCACGCGCAGGGCGTGTTCATCACCCAGAGCGAGGATCGGTCCGCGAACGAGGTGTTGCTCGCCGATCCCGCCCGCAATCGCGCGCTGATCGCCGAGGCGGTGACGGTGGCCGCGTCCGCCGACGTCGTCATCCTCGCGATCGGCGACACCGAGCAGACCAGCCGCGAAGGCTATGCCAAGACGCATCTCGGCGATCGCACCTCGCTCGACCTGCTCGGCGAGCAGACTGCGCTGTTCACCGCATTGAAGGCGACCGGCAAGCCGGTGGTGGTGGTCGCGATCAACGGCCGGCCGCCGAGCTGGCCGACCGTGGTCGCCAACGCCAATGCGATGCTAGAATGCTGGTATATGGGCCAGCAGGGTGGGCACGCGATGGCGGATGCATTGTGGGGGGACGTCAATCCCGGCGCGAAGCTGCCGGTGACGGTGGTCCGCGACGTCGGCCAATTGCCTTTCTACTACGACCACCAGCCGTCGGCGCGGCGCGGCTATCTGTTCGACGACGACGCGCCGTTGTTCCCGTTCGGCTTCGGGCTCAGCTACACGCGCTTCCGCCTGTCGCCGCCGCGGCTGTCGGCGGCGCGGATCGGCGTGGCCGGATCGGTCGACGTCGAGGTCGACGTCGCCAATATCGGCGACCGCACCGGTGACGAGGTCGTCCAGCTCTACGTCCGCGATCAGGTGTCGTCGGTCGCCCGCCCGGTCAAGGCGCTCAAGGGTTTCGCGCGGGTGACGCTCAAGCCCGGCGAGAGCCGCACCGTCCGGCTGACGCTCGGCCCGGACGCCTTCCGCCTGTGGAACCGTGACATGCGCGAACTGGTCGAGCCCGGCCGCTTCGACATCATGACCGGCCCCAACAGCCGCGACGTGCAGACCGTCGCGCTCGACATCGCCTGAAGGATCATCCGATGCCCACGATCACCGACGCCCGCGTCATCGTCACCTCGCCGGGACGCAATTTCGTCACGTTGCAGATCACCTGCGACGACGGCACCACCGGCCTCGGCGACGCGACGCTGAACGGCCGCGAACTCAGCGTCGCCAGCTATCTCGAGGATCACGTCGTCCCCTGCCTGATCGGCCGCGACGCGCACCGGATCGAGGATGTCTGGCAATATCTCTACAAGGGCGCCTATTGGCGGCGCGGCCCGGTGACGATGACCGCGATCGCCGCCGTCGACATGGCGCTGTGGGACATCAAGGGGAAGGTCGCGGGCCTGCCGGTCTATCAGTTACTCGGCGGCGCCGCGCGCGACGCCTGCCTCGTCTATTGCCACGCCAACGGCACCACCATCGCCGACACGATCGAGACCGCATTGCGCCACCGCGACGAGGGCTATCGCGCGATCCGGCTGCAATGCGGCGTGCCCGGGCTCGCCTCCACCTATGGCGTCGCCAAACAGGGCCAGCGCTACGAACCCGCCGACGGCGACCTGCCGAACGAGGCGGTCTGGTCGACCGAGAAATATCTGCGCGTCGTCCCCGAATTGTTCGCCGCGGCACGCGAGGCGCTCGGCTGGGACGTGCATCTGCTCCACGACGTCCATCACCGGCTGACCCCGATCGAGGCGGCGCGGCTCGGCAAGGATCTCGAACCCTATCGCTTGTTCTGGATCGAGGATGCGACCCCGGCGGAAAACCAGGACGCCTTCCGCCTGATCCGCCAGCACACCACGACGCCGCTCGCGGTGGGCGAGGTGTTCAACTCGATCTGGGATGCCAAGCATCTGATCGAAAACCAGCTCATCGACTATATCCGCGCCACCGTCGTCCACGCCGGCGGCATCACCCATTTGCGCCGCATCGCCGCGCTCGCCGATCTCTATCAGGTCCGCACCGGCTGCCATGGCGCGACCGATCTGTCGCCGGTCGCTATGGCGGCGGCGCTGCACTTCGGCCTGTCGGTGCCCAATTTCGGCATCCAGGAGCATATGCCGCACAGCGCCGAGACCGACGCGGTCTTCCCGCACGCCTATCGCTTCACCGACGGCACGATGCATCCGGGCGACGCGCCCGGCCTCGGCGTGTCGATCGACACGGACCTCGCCGCCACGCACGCCTATAAGCGCGCCTATCTGCCCGTGAACCGTCTCGAAGACGGCACCTTGTGGAGCTGGTAAGGTGAGCGAGATCGGCGACGCCGCGGCCAGCGCACCCGAAACCGCCGTCCATGCGGTGACGCCGCCGCGCGGCCGCATCCGCTGGCTGATCTGCGGCCTGCTCTTCGCGGCGGTGGTGTTGAGCTATATCGACCGGCTGGTGCTCGGCGTGCTCAAGCCGCAGCTCACCGCGCTCTATGGCTGGAGCAACGCCGGCTATGGCGACATCACCGGTTATTTCCAGGTCGCCTATGGCTTCGGCTTCCTGCTGTTCGGCTGGCTGATCGACCGGATCGGCGCGCGCAATGGCTATCTGCTCGCGATGGGCAGCTGGACGATCGGCCATTTCGCGCAGACGCTCGTCACCTCGACCACCGGCTTTGCGATCGCGCGCATCCCGCTCGCCTTCGGCGAGGCGGGCACCTATCCCTCGGCGCTCGCCGCGGCGTCGCAATGGTTTCCGCGCAAGGAGCGCGCGCTCGCGATCGGCATCTTCAACGCCGGCGCCAACGTCGGCGCGGTGGTTACGCCGCTGCTGATCGGCTTCATCGTCGTCAATCTGGTGCTCGACTGGCGCTGGGCGTTCATCATCACCGGCCTGTTCAACCTCGTCTGGCTCGCCGCCTGGTGGCGGCTCTACCATCCGCCGCACGCCCATCCCCGCGTCACCGCCGAAGAGCGCGCGTGGATCGAGACCGAGCCTGCCGACGATGCCGGCCGCGCGGGTTTCCTCGCCGTGCTGCGCCATCGCGAGGCCTGGGCCTATATGACCGGTCGTTTCCTGATCGATCCGGTCTGGTGGACCTTCCTGTTCTGGCTGCCCGATTTCTTCCACACCCGCTACGGCTACGACCTCAAGAATTTCGGCCCGCCGCTGGTCGCCATCTACATCCTCGCCGATTTTGGCGCGATTGCCGGCGGCTGGTATTCGTCGCGGCTGCTCAAGCGCGGCGTCGCGGTGGGCCGTGCCCGCAAGCGCGCGATGTTCGTCTGCGCCTTGTTCGCGCTGCCGGTGATGTTCGCCGCGCAGGCGAGCAGCATCTGGGTCGCGGTCGGCATGATCGGGCTCGCCTGCGCGGCGCATCAGGGCTTCTCGACCAATTTGTTCGCGCTGCCCGGCGATCAATTTCCCCGCTACGCGCAGGGCACGCTGATCGGGCTCGGCGGGTTCGCCGGCGCGGCGGGTGGCTTCATCGCCTCCAAGTCGCTCGGCCTGCTGCTCGATACGGTGGGCAGCTACGGCCCGTTCTTCGTCGCCTGCGGCCTCGCCTATCTCGTCGCGCTGCTCGCCTTCCACCTCCTCAACCCGCGCTACCGCGACGTGGTGATCGCGCGCTGATTCAATTAGAAAGGTCGGCCCACACCCACCCGTTCGCCCTGAGCCTGTCGAAGGGCAGGTGAGTCTCACGGTGCTTCGACAGGCTCAGCACCAACGGTTCATGGTGGACGCACCGCCCGCCGTCCCGCGCAGCGCACCGTCTGCCGCCGCATCGCGATTTTCTGCGCGGCGGAAGCCTTGACGATCCCGTGCGGCCGGCACATATCCGCCCCGTTGGCACTCGCGTTTCGTGAGTGCCAGAAATCTGTAACACTGACTGAAAGAGGGACTTCGCAATGACTTTTCGTCCGTTGCATGACCGCGTCCTCGTGAAGCGCGTCGAGGCCGAGGAAAAGACGGCTGGCGGGATCATCATCCCCGACACCGCCAAGGAAAAGCCCCAGGAGGGCGAGGTCGTCGCCGTCGGCACTGGTACGCGCGCCGAGAACGGCACGATCACCCCGCTCGACGTCAAGGCCGGCGACAAGATCCTGTTCGGCAAATGGTCGGGCACCGAGGTCAAGGTCGACGGCGAAGACCTTCTTATCATGAAGGAAAGCGACATCCTCGGGATCGTCGGCTGACTTCGCGTCACACCTTCCTTGGTGTGACTTTTGTGAATTTCTAGACCAACTGAAAGGGTAGCCACCATGGCAGCCAAGGACGTAAAATTCGGCCGCGACGCGCGTGAGCGCATCCTCCGCGGCGTCGACATCCTCGCCGATGCGGTGAAGGTGACGCTTGGGCCGAAGGGCCGCAACGTCGTGATCGACAAGAGCTTCGGCGCACCGCGCATCACCAAGGACGGCGTCACCGTCGCCAAGGAGATCGAGCTCAAGGACAAGTTCGAGAACATGGGCGCGCAGATGGTGCGCGAAGTGGCCTCGAAGACCAACGACATCGCCGGCGACGGCACGACCACCGCGACCGTCCTGGCGCAGGCGATCGTCCGTGAGGGCATGAAGTCGGTTGCCGCCGGCATGAACCCGATGGACCTCAAGCGCGGCATCGACATCGCCGTCCTGAAGGTCGTCGAGGACATCAAGGCGCGCTCGAAGCCCGTCTCGGGTTCGTCGGAAGTCGCGCAGGTCGGCATCATCTCGGCCAACGGCGACCGTGAAGTCGGCGAGAAGATCGCGGAAGCGATGGAGAAGGTCGGCAAGGAAGGCGTGATCACCGTCGAGGAAGCGAAGGGTCTCGATTTCGAGCTCGACGTCGTCGAGGGCATGCAGTTCGACCGCGGCTATCTGTCGCCCTACTTCATCACCAACCCGGAGAAGATGACGGTCGAGCTCAACGATCCGTACATCCTGATCCACGAGAAGAAGCTCAGCAACCTGCAGGCGATGCTCCCGATCCTGGAAGCCGTCGTCCAGTCGGGTCGCCCGCTGCTAATCATCGCCGAAGACATCGAGGGCGAGGCTCTGGCCACGCTCGTCGTCAACAAGCTGCGCGGCGGCCTCAAGGTCGCAGCGGTCAAGGCACCGGGCTTCGGCGATCGCCGCAAGGCGATGCTCGAGGACATCGCGATCCTGACCAAGGGCGAGATGATCTCGGAAGACCTCGGCATCAAGCTCGAGAACGTCACCGTCGGCATGCTCGGCACCGCCAAGCGCGTCACGATCGACAAGGACAACACCACCATCATCGACGGTGCGGGTGAAGCCGATGCGATCAAGGGCCGCACCGAGGCGATCCGTGCGCAGATCGAGAACACCACCAGCGACTACGACCGTGAGAAGCTCCAAGAGCGTCTCGCCAAGCTCGCCGGCGGCGTTGCGGTGATCAAGGTCGGTGGTTCGACCGAGGTCGAGGTCAAGGAGCGCAAGGACCGCGTCGACGACGCGCTCCATGCAACCCGCGCAGCGGTCGAAGAGGGCATCGTCCCCGGCGGCGGCACGGCGCTGCTGTACGCCACCAAGTCGCTCGACGGCCTGAAGGGCGTCAACGAGGACCAGACCCGCGGTATCGACATCGTCCGCAAGTCACTGACGGCTCTGGTCCGTCAGATCGCGCAGAACGCCGGTCACGACGGTGCCGTCGTGTCGGGCAAGCTGCTCGACCAGAACGACACGTCGTTCGGCTTCAACGCGTCGACCGACACGTATGAGAACCTGGTGACCGCCGGCGTGATCGACCCGACCAAGGTCGTCCGCACCGCGCTGCAGAACGCCGCTTCGGTGGCCGGCCTGCTGATCACCACGGAAGCGACCGTGTCGGAACTGCCCGAAGACAAGGCTCCGGCCATGCCCGGCGGTGGCGGCATGGGCGGCATGGGCGGCATGGACTTCTGATCCGGCATCGGGGCAGGCGCGGCCTGCCCCGGTTACTGCATCGGAACGCCCGGCGGGCCGGCCCGATCGGACCCGCCAGACGTCACGGTCTCTCGCCGTGACGGCGCTTTCCAGGCAACGACACACGAAAAGGGACCGCGCGGGCAACCGCCGGTCCCTTTTTGCATGCCGTCACCGTTAACCAAAAATACGCTGCATCGGGAGCACGGTGCCGCGCATGCCCCGCCTTGCCACCCCCGTCCTGCTACTGCTCCTGCCGATCGCGGTGTTCCTCGCCTTCTTCCACCCGGCGATCCTCGACATCGGCAATCCGGGTTGGCTGATCAGGGGCACCGACAATGGCGAGAATGCGCTCGGCGCGCATGCCTATTGGCATGACCCGAGCGCCGGCGCGTCGCTACGGACCCATCTGCTCGACGCGCCTGAGGGCGTGTCGGTGCTGTTCACAGACAGCAACCCGCTGGTGACGCTCGCCGCGAAGCCGTTCGCAGGCCGGCTGCCGGCGGATGCGCAACTGGTCGGCCCGTTCCTCCTGTTGTGTTTGATCCTGCAGGCGGTCTTCGCCTGGCTGCTCCTCCGCCGCCATGCACCGGGACAAGCGGCGCTCTGGATCGGCGTCGCGCTGCTCGCCTTCCCGCCGACGCTGTTCAATCGCTATATCCACGTCAATCTGATGGCGCATTGGCTGATCCTGGCCGCGCTCTGGTTGTTCCTGCACCCCGTCCGGAGCCATCGCCTACGCTGGTGGCTGCCTCTCATCGCCGTCGCGACGCTGATCCACAATTATCTCCTCGTCATGGTCGGCGCGATCTGGGCAACGACGCTGCTGGTGCGCTTTGCCGAGGGCACGCGCCGCGACCGGTTGGCGGTAGTGGGGGAGGGCATTGCCATCCTGCTGCTGGTCGCGTTGCTGGCCCGGTGGCTGGGTGTCGGGGGACAGCTGCCGGCGCCCGACTTCGGCCTCTACGCCATGCCGCTGGATGCGTTGTGGAACCCGGGCAGCAGTGGCTTCTCGAATGTCCTGCCCGCGCACGAGGCCGCTCCGGGGCGAAGTTTCGAAGGCTTCCAGTATCTCGGTGCCGGCGGGTTGCTGTTGATGGCGCTGGCGCTGCTCGTCGCGTGGCGGGTGCCGGCCCCCGACGACGCGCGCGCGGTAGCGCAGCGGCTGCGTCACCTCGTCCCGGCGCTGATCGTGCTCACCATCCTCGCCGTCGCCCAATTGCCGCTGCCCGCGGAGATCAGGAGCCTGTTGCATACCGTGCGGGCATCCGGCCGCATGTTCTGGCCCGTCGGCTATGTGATGGTCTTGATGGCGCTGCTCGCCGTCTTCCGCCTGCCCGCGCGGCGGGCGACGTTCGTGTTGATCGGTATCGTCGCGGTCCAGATCATCGACCTCGCCGCGATGGCCGGCACGATCCGCGCGCAGAGCCGCCCGGCCGGGGAGCATCGTCTCTACGTCCGCACGCTCGACCCCCGATGGGACGCGCTGATTGCCCGGTCGCGCAGCATCGCCTTCTTCCCCGCCGACGTGTTCGGCAACCTCGCGGTGTTCCAGGAGATCGCGTGGCGCGCCGCCAAGGCCGGTCGCCCGGTCGCCAACGTCTATGCCGCCCGTACCGACCGCGTCACCCTCGATCGCCTGCGCGCCGACGCCGCCGCCTTCGCGCGCGGCGAAGCCGTCGCCGGGCGTCTGTATGTCGTGCTCGACGACAGGCCGGTACCCGCGGCGCTCGCCGCGCGGCGGCGTACGGTGGATGGCATCCCGATAATCCTGCCCTGAACGCGCGGCTCGCCAGGCAACCCGGCGGCTTGCCGCTCGTTGCTCGCGGCATGAACCATGATGCCGATCGTCCCGACGTTCCCGCCGATGGTGTGCTGCTCGGCTATGGGCCGATGGTGCCGCTGGTCGCCGCTGCCTTGGGGGCCTGGGTGCTGCCGCCGCCGTGGCCGTTCTGGGCGGTGCAGCTCGGCATCATCTGGGGCGCACTCGTGCTCGCCTTCATCGCCGGCGTGCGCCGCGGATTCGGCTTCGGCTATCCGCGCGCGTCGAAGCCGGTCGAGATCGCGACCAGCATCGCCTATTTCACGCTCGCCGGTTTCGCGCTGGTGATCGGTCGCCCGTCGGGGGCGCTGCTGCCGCTGATCGTCGGCTATGTGCTCGCCGCATTGCTCGATCGCCGGGCGGCACTCGCCGGCAATGCGCCCGCCTATTTCGCGACGTTGCGGCCCCGCCAGTTGCTGATCGGCGCGGCGGGGCTCGCCGGACTGTGGGCGTGGACGGTCGCCGCCTGAGCGCGACCGTCCGGTCCCGCATCAGTCGTTCTTCATCGCCGCGATCAGCTTCTTGACCTCCTGGCTGCGGCCGCGCGGCAGGATCATCACGTCGTTGCCGCTCGCCACCACGATCAGGTCGCTGATCCCGACCGCCGAGATGCGGATTCCGTCCGAGCGGATCAGGCAGTCCTGCGTGTCGATCGCCAGCACCTCGCCACGATGCGCGTTGCCGCTCTCGTCGCGCTCGCTGATCGCGTGCAGCGCGTCCCAGCTGCCGACGTCGCTCCAGCCCATCGCGACCGGCACCACCGCGACCCGCTCGGCACGCTCCATCACCGCATAATCGATCGAATCGTCGGGCGACGCGCCGAACGCCTCGGCATCGGGGTAGATGCGCACGCCGTCACGCCGTGCCTTGGTCATCGCCTCCTGCGTCGCGGTGAGCATGCCGGGGGCGTGTGCGGCGAGGGCGCCGAGGAAGATGTCGGCGCGGAACAGGAAGATGCCGCCGTTCCAGGCGTGATCGCCGGAGGCCAGCATCTCTTCGGCGCGCTCGCGGATCGGCTTCTCGACGAAGCGCGCGACGCGGTGGACGCCCGCGGCGAGCGGCTCGCCGACCTTGATCCAGCCATAACCGGTCTCGGGCGCATCGGGGGTGATGCCGAAGGTGACCAGCCAGCCGTCGGCGACCAGCGGCATCGCCGCCTCGATCGCGGCGTGGAAGGCGGCGACGTCGGCGATGACGTGATCGGACGGCATCACCAGCAACGCCTCTTCACCCTTGGCGGCGAGCGCCGCGAGCGCAATCGCGGGCGCGGTGTTGCGCGCCACCGGTTCGAGGATCACCGCCTGCGGCGCCGCGCCGACCGCATGGAGCTGCTCGTCGATGTGATCGGCGTGCCGCGCATTGGCGACCACGATCGGCGCCGCGAAGGCTTCGCCGTGCGCGCGCTTGGCGGTCAGCTGCAGCATGGTTTCCTCGGCGGTCAGCGCCAGCAGCTGCTTGGGCATCTCGGGACGCGACATCGGCCACAAGCGGGTGCCGGACCCTCCGGAAAGGATCACAGGAACGATCGTCATGATGCGTGATAAACTCCTTGGGACGCGCACCCCTAACCGAAATGAAGCGCGCGCGAAACGATCCTTAAGGGCGCCTTCTTCAAGTTTTCTTTTCTTTTTTCTGCGACCTGCGGGATAGCTGTCGGAAAAGCTTACAGACCGGCATGGGAGGGTGCCCGCATGATCCGCCTGTTCAAGCATTATGTGCCCTATGCCGTGCTGCTGCTCGGCGTGGTCGATGCGCTGTTGCTGATGACCGCGGCGGAGCTTGGCTGGGTGATCCGCGCGCATCAGATCGGCATGCTGGTCCTGCCGGTGACCACCCGGCTGCCGCAATTGTTCGCCTTCGCCGCGGCGTTGCAGATCGCGCTGATCGCGGTGGGGGCCTATGGCGTCGGCTCGTTCCTGTCACTGCGTTTCGCCGCGGCGCGGCTGGCGGTGGCGATCCTGATCGGCGTCGTCTTCCTGTCGATCCTGTTCTTCCTGATCCCGCCGGTGGCGCTGTGGCGCTCCAATCTCGCCTATGCGACGCTGATCGCCGCGGTGCTGCTGGTCGTGGTCCGCGCGATGCTCAACCGCACGCTCGGCGGCGATACGTTCAAGCGGCGGATCATCGTGCTCGGCGCCGGTCATCGTGCGGCGCGGATCGGCGCGCTGGCGGACCAGCCCGGCGCCAACGTGATCGTCGCGGGCTATGTTGCGATGGGCGAGGCCGATCCGGTGGTCGCGGGTGCCGTGCCGCGCGACACCATCCCCAACCTCGCCGCGCATGTCGTCGACCATGGCGCCGGCGAGGTGGTGCTGGCGCTGGAGGAGCGCCGCAACGCCTTGCCGCTCAAGGACCTGCTGCGCGTCCGCACCACCGGCGTCGCGGTCAGCGAGATTTCGACCTTCCTCGAACGCGAGACCGGGCGGATCGACCTCAATTCGGTCAATCCGTCGTGGCTGATCTTCTCCGACGGCTTCGCCTCGGGTCGGATGCTGTCGAGCGTGTTCAAGCGCGCCTTCGACATCGTCGCCAGCCTGCTGCTGCTGATCCTGACGCTGCCGCTGATCCTGCTCACCGCGCTGGCGATCAAGCTCGAATCGCGCGGGCCGGCTTTCTATCGCCAGCGCCGCATCGGCCTCTACAATCAGGGGTTCGACATCGTGAAGCTGCGCTCGATGCGCCAGGATGCCGAGGTCGCCGGCAAGGCGGTGTGGGCGGAGAAGGACGATCCGCGCATCACCCGCATCGGCCGCATCATCCGCCTCGTCCGGATCGACGAATTGCCGCAGACCTGGGCGGTATTGAAGGGCGAGATGAGTTTCGTCGGGCCGCGCCCCGAACGGCCGCAGTTCGTCGACCAGCTCGAACAGCAGCTGCCCTTCTACGCCGAGCGGCACATGGTGAAGCCGGGGATCACCGGCTGGGCGCAGATCAATTATCCTTACGGCGCGTCGATCGAGGATGCCCGCCACAAGCTGGAATACGACCTGTATTATGCGAAGAACTATTCGCCGTTCCTCGACATGCTGATCCTGCTGCAGACGCTGCGGGTGGTGCTGTGGCCGGCGGGGGCGCGCTGAGCCGATGGCGGCACTGATCCTCTGGGGCCATGCGCTGGCGGCACTGGCATTCGGCCTGCTCGCGCTCGGCGCGCTGCGCCGGCAGGGCCTGGGGGCTGGCGTGGGGGCGACGCGCAACGGGCTGACGCTCGCCTGCATCCTGACCGCTCTATGGGCGCTGGCGGTGGCGGGGATCGGTGCGGACGATGTCGCCGCGCGGCTCGGCGAAACGCTGCGCAACCTCGTCTGGCTGGCGGTGCTACTGGCGCTCGTCCGGCGGGGGCGGAGCGGCAGCGTCGCGCTCTACGCCGTCTATCTGGTCGCCGCGACGATCACCGCCGCGGCCGGGCTGCTCGCGATCCTCGACACGCTGCCGCTCGCTCGCGATGCGCTGGCGGCGATCGAGGCGCTGCGGCTGATCGCGGCGATGCTCGCGGCGGTCGCCGGTCTGATGCTCGCGCATCAGGTCGCCGCCGGCAGCGCGTCGCGCACCACCGGACCGGCGATACCGGTCGCCATCGCGCTCGGCGGGATGTGGGGTGTCGACCTGCTCGTCGCGATGCTGGGATATGGCTTCGATGCGGTGCCGCCCGCCGCGCTCGCCCTGCGCGGCTTCGTCGTCACCGGCGTCGCGCTCGTCCTCGTCACCCGCCGCAGCGCGCGCAGCCTCGCGGTGTCGCACGGCATCGTGCTGCGCTTCGTCTCGGTGGCGGCGGTGCTGCTCTATGCAGCCTTCACCATCCTGCTGACCCGGATCGCCGACCATTATGCCGGCAGCACGGTGCGCATCGTGCAGACCGCGATCGTGCTCGGCGCGACCACCGCGCTGATGACATTGCTGTCGACGCCGTGGCTGCGCGCCTGGCTCAAGGTAAAGGTCGCCAAGCATTTCTTCCGCCATCGCTACGATTATCGCGCCGAATGGCAGCGCTTCACCGCGACGCTGGGCACGCCGGGGGCGGGCGCCGATCCGCTCGACCTACGCATCGTCCGCGCGATCGCCGACCTGACCGGCTCGCCGGCGGGCGTGCTGCTGGAGCCGGACGGCAGCGGCCTCGCCCCCGGCGCCGCATGGCACTGGCGCGAGGCGGGGACCACCGATGCGGCGCTGCGCGATCATCTCGCCGCCAGCGCGCGCATCGTCGAGCTCGACCAGGTCCGTCGCGGCGCGGCGCCGGCCGAGGAGGCGGCGGCGATCCCGCAGTGGATAGGCGACCATGCCGAGGCGTGGGCGCTGGTACCGCTGATCCATGGCACCAGCCTGATCGGCGTCATCCTGCTCGCCCGCCCGCCGTATGAACGGCCGCTCGACTGGGAGGACCTCGACCTGCTCCGCGTCGCCGGGCGGCAGGCGGCGAGCTACCTCGCCGAGGATCGCGCGCATGCCGCGCTCGCCGACGCCGCGCGCTTCGACGAGTTCAACCGCCGCTTCGCCTTCATCATCCACGACATTAAGAATCTGGTCAGCGGCCTCAGCCTCGTCGCGCGCAACGCCGAGCGGCACGCCGACAATCCCGCATTCCGCGCCGACATGGTCGAGACGCTGAAGGACTCCGCCGCCCGCATGAACGCCTTGCTCGCCCGACTGTCGCAACACCATCGCGCGACACCCGAACCGCTCCAGCCGGTCGACCTCGCCGGCCTCGCACTGCGCCTCGCCGCCGGACGCCGCGCCCAGCATCCGGTGCGCGTCGCGGGGCAGGGGACAGCGCTCGCCCAGCCTGGCCGGCTCGAGCAACTGCTCGGCCACCTGCTTCAGAATGCCATTGAGGCGAGCCCGGCCACCGCGACCATCGACCTCGTCGCCGGCACGACCGGCGACGGCGCGTTTATCGACGTGATCGACGCCGGCTGCGGGATGAGCGCCGCCTTCGTCCGCGACCAATTGTTCCGGCCCTTCGCCTCGTCCAAGCCCGCCGGCTTCGGCATCGGTGCCTATGAGGCGCGGCAGCTCGCCGAGGAGATGGGCGGCCGGCTCGACGTGACCAGCCGCGAAGGCGAGGGGAGCCGCTTCCGCCTGACCCTCCCCGCCGCGCCCGCGCTGGAGCATGCCGCATGACCGACAAGCCCGTCCTGCTGATCGTCGAGGACGATCTCGCGCTCCAGCGCCAGCTCCGCTGGGCCTATGAGGGCTATGAGATCGTCGGCGCCGCCACCCGCGCCGAAGCGATCGAGGCACTGCGCAGCCGCGAGCCTGCGGTGGTGACGCTCGACCTCGGCCTGCCGCCCGATCCGGACGGCACCAGCGAAGGGTTCGCGACGCTCGCCGAGATGCTGGCGCTCCAGCCCGCGACCAAGATCATCGTCGCCTCGGGCCACGGCGCCCGCGACAGCGCGTTGCGCGCGATCGCGCTCGGCGCCTGGGATTTCTACGCCAAGCCGATCGACATCGACGCGCTGGGCCTGATCGTCGCCCGGGCCTTCCACGTCCATGCGCTGGAGGCGGAGAACCGCCGCCTCGCCGCGCGCGAGACGGCCGCGGCCGGATTCGGCGGATTGATCTACGCCTCGGACGAGATGGCGAAGGTGGTGCGCACGATCGAGCGCGTCGCGCCCGCCGATGTCTCGGTGATGCTGCTCGGTGCGAGCGGCACGGGCAAGGAACTGCTCGCCCGCGGCATCCACGATCATTCGCCGCGCCGCCGTGGCGAATTCGTCGCGATCAACTGCGCCGCCATTCCCGAGACGTTGCTCGAAAGCGAATTGTTCGGCCACGAAAAGGGCGCGTTCACCGGTGCGGTCAAGACGACGCCGGGCAAGATCGAACAGGCGGCGGGCGGCACCCTGTTCCTCGACGAGATCGGCGACGTGCCGCTGCCGTTGCAGGTCAAGCTGCTGCGCTTCCTGCAGGAGCGCGTCATCGAGCGGATCGGCGGGCGCAAGCCGATCCCGGTCGACACCCGCATCGTCTGCGCGACGCATCAGAACCTCGGCACGATGGTCGCCGACGGACGCTTCCGCGACGATTTGTATTACCGTCTCGCCGAGATCGTCGTGAGTATCCCCGGTCTCGCCGAGCGGCCGGGCGATGCCAGCCTGCTCGCCCGCGCCTTCGTCCGGCGTCACGCCGCGGCGATGAACCCCGCCGTCACCGGCCTCGCGCCCGATGCGCTGGCGGCGATCGACGCCTGGGGCTGGCCGGGCAACGTCCGCGAGCTCGAGAACCGGATCAAGCGCGCGGTCATCATGGCCGACGGCAAATCGGTGACCGCCGCCGATCTCGATCTCGACGCGACCGCGGCCGATGCGCTGCCGCTCAACCTGCGCAGCGCGCGCGAGACGGCGGACCGCAAGGCGATCCGGCAGGCGCTGGCGCAGGCCGACGGCAATATCTCGGGCGCGTCGCGGCTGCTCGGGGTCAGTCGGCCGACGTTGTACGATCTGCTCAAGAGCTACGATCTGCATGGCTGATCGCCGCTATCCCCTGCTGCCCGGCAAGCGCCGCCGGCGGATCGTCTGGCCGCGCCCGCGCCGTCGGCAGGTGATCGCGCTCGTCGTGCTCGCACTGGTCGCGGCGCTTGTCGCGCTGCTGGTGCTGCGTCCCGCGCCGCGGATCGACCCCGCCGTGGCGCTGCGTGACGCCGGCACCGCTTATCGCATCGGCAATTACAGCGCCGCCCGCAACCATGCGCTCGCCGCGCTCGCCGGCGCGCCCGGATCGCGACCGGCGATGCTGCTGCTCGCCCGCGCCTATCTACGGCTCGGCGACGGCGTCGCGGCGGAGGGGGCGTTGAGCCGTGCCCGCGCGCTGCGCATCGCGCCCGCCGACATCGCCGGCCTGCGCGCGCAGGCCCGCTTCCTCCAGTCCGACTGGCAAGGGGCGATCGACACCGCCGCGCGCGCGCCGGCCGGCGACGGCGAGGCGATCCGCGCCCGCGCCCGCGCGCTGGCGATGCAGGGAGACAGCGGCACCGCCGCACAGGCGCTCGCCGGTCTGCTCCAACGTACCCCGCGCGACGCCGCCGCCTGGACCGATCTCGGTCGCATCCGCCTCGACGCCGGCGAGATCGTCGCGGCCGCCGATGCCGCGACGCGGGCGCAGCGGCTCGCGCCGGGCGATCCGGTCGCGCTCGCCTTGCAGGCCGAGATCGTCCGCACCCGCTATGGCCCGGTCGCCGCGCTGCCGTGGTTCGAGGCCGCGCTGGAGCGCGACGCTTATTATCACCCGGCGCTGATCGAATATGCCGCGACGCTCGGCGAGGTCGGGCGCAACGCCGATATGCTCGATGCCACCCGCCGCGCGCTCGCCGCGCGGCCGGGCAGTCCGCAGGCCTTCTACCTTCAGGCGGTGCTCGCCGCGCGTGCCGGACGCGGTGAGCTGGCGCGCGATCTGCTCCAGCGCGCCGGCGACGGCATCGGCGCGCTGCCCGGTGCGGCGCTGCTCGGTGGCGGCCTCGACTTCGCGCGCGGCCAGACCGAACGCGCGATCGGCACCTGGCGCCAGCTCGCGGCGGATCAGCCGATGAACGTCGCGGTCCGCCGGCTGCTCGGCGCGGCGCTGCTACGGTCGGGCGATGCGCAGGGTGCCCTCGACCAGTTGCAGCCGATCGCGCTGCGCGACGATGCCGACGGCTATACGCTGACCCTCGTCGCCCGCGCCTTCGAGGCGACCGGGGACCGCGTCGCCGCGGCGCGTTATCTCGATCGTGCCGCGGCCGGTGCGCATGGCGGCCCCGCCGCCTTCGCCAGCGACGACGATCCCGCCGCGCTGCTCGCCGATGCGCGCGAGGACCCGACCGACCCCAATTACCTGCTCGGCGTCATCCGCGCGCAGCTCGGTCGCGGCGATACCGCCGGTGCGATCGCGCGCGCGCGCGGCCTCGCCGCCGCCAGCCCGGGCGCGCCCGCCGCTCAGACCGTCCTGGGCGACGCGCTCGCGATCGGCGGCCGCTTCGCCGAGGCGGCGCAGGTCTATGCGCGCGCCGCCAGCCTCGCCTTCGACGAACCGACGATGCTGCGGCTGGTCGATGCCTGGGGCCGGGCCGGTCGCCCGCGCGAGGCGGCGGCGGCGCTGTCGCTCTACCTCGGCCAGAACCCGCAGAGCCTGTCCGGCCGCCGCATCCTCGGCCATTGGCAGATCCGCAACGGCGAGACGGACGCGGCGATCGAGACGCTGGAGAGCGTCCGCCGCATGGCCGGCAATCGCGACGCCATGCTGCTCGCCGATCTCGCTTTGGCCTATGCCGGCGGCGGCGCGGATGCGGACGCGGCGGTGGCGCGCAGCTACGGCCGTGCCGCCTATCGGCTCGCGCCGATGAACGCCGGCGTATGCGACGCTTATGCGGTGGCGCTCGCCGCGGCGGGCGATCTGGCGGAGGCACGGCAGCTCGCCGCCAAGGCGGTCGCGCTCGCCCCCGGCGACCCGGTGATCGCCACGCATGCCCGCCGGATCGCCGCCTGATCGGTCCCTTGATCGCTTGCGCCGACGGAGTGGCGCGGTCATCACCGCGGCATGACCGATCCCCTGGACCGTATCGCCGCGGCGCTCGACCGCCTCGCTCCGCCGCCGCCCGCCAGCGACGATCCGCAGGCGCACCCCGCTTACGTCTGGCGCGACGGCGCGCTGGTCGCCGCGCGTGCCTTCACGCCGCTGCCGCTCGACCTGCTGATCCGCGTCGACCGCCAGCGCGACGCTTTGGTCGAGAATCTGCGCCGCCTCGCCGCCGGTGCCGCGGCGCAGGACGTGCTGCTGTGGGGCGCGCGCGGCACCGGCAAGTCGGCGCTGGTCAAGGCCGCGATCGGCGCGGTGCAGGGCGAGGGCGGCGGGATCGCGCTGGTCGAGGTCGCCGCGCTCGACACGCTGCCGCAGCTGTTCACGCTGCTCGCGCCGATCCCGCGTGCGTTCGCCTTGTTCCTCGACGACCTCGGCATCGACTTGCCCGCCGAGGCGCGCATGTTGCGCTCCCTGCTGGAAGGCGGTGCGGAGGCGCGTCCGGACAACGTGCGGCTGCTGGTCACCGCCAACCGCCGCCATCTCGTGGTGCGTGACATCGCGGAACAAGATGGTGCGATCAACCCGCGCGACAGTATCGACGACCAGCTCGCCCTTGCCGACCGGTTCGGCCTCAGCCTCGGCTTCCACGCGCTCGATCAGGACGATTATTGCGCGATCGTCGCGGCTTATGCGGCGCGATACGAATTGCCGTTCGACGCGGCGGAAGCGATCAACTGGGCGACGCGCCGCGGCAGCCGGTCGGGCCGGGTCGCGTGGCAATATGTTACCGAGCTTGCCGGCCGGGCAGGGCGAAGCTTGCGCGAGATCAGGTAAAAGCTTTGTCAATCATGGGGCAAAGTGCTTGACAGCATAGAGCCGTAACGGCTCAGTCCGCGTGTGTCGCGGCTGAGTGAACTCGATCTGACTATACGCCTCGCGCCTGCGGTGCCGCGGGCCGTGACGCAGGTGTCGGTCGGGCTGTTCACCGCGGCGACCGCGATCTTGTTCTACACCGCGCTCGATCGATTGACCGTCGGGGATGGCGCGCCCTTCGCCTTGTGCTTTCCGGCGATGATGCTCGCGACCTTGTTCGCGCGCTGGCCGGCCGGCGCGCTCTCCGGATTGGTCGGCATCTTCTACGCCTGGGCCTATGCCTTTCCCGCCACCGCGGGTTTCCGCATCCCAGATCGCAACGCCGCGGTGACGCTCGGCTTCATCGTCGTCGCGGCGGTGATCACGGTCGCCACCGCCGAACTGTTCCGCCGTGCGGTTCGGCGCGCGACGATGGAGCGGGATCAGGAGATCGCCGATCGCGACCTGCTGCTGCAGGAGATCGACCATCGCATGAAGAACAATTTCGCGATCGTCACCTCGATCCTCGACATTCAGCGCCGCCGGGCGGACGGCGATGCGGCGGAGGCGCTCGGCGCCGCGCTCAACCGCGTCGAGAGCATCGCACGGGCCCACCGCCACCTGTACCGCGGCGCCGGGCAGGGCGATGCGGTGCAGATGCGCGGCTATCTCGGCGATCTCTGCTCGGCGTTGTCGGACGCGCTGCTGCTGCGCGGCGGCATCTCGCTGGTCTGTTCGAGCGACGAGGTCGAAGTGTCGCGCGACCGCGCGGTGTCGATCGGCCTCGTCGTCAACGAGCTGGTCACCAACGCCGCCAAACACGCCTTCGGCGGTCGGGCCGGCGGCACGATCACCGTCGGCTTCCGGCAGCGGCCCGGCGGCTGCACGCTGATCGTCAGCGACGACGGCGTCGGCATGCCCGCCGCCGCCGCGCCGACCGGCATCGACCACGGCCTGGGCTCGCGCCTCATCCCGGCGTTCGCACGGCAGGCGGGCGGCACGCTCGCCACCGAAAGCGGCCCGGACGGCACCACGGTGACGATGGACCTGCCGGCCTAGCCGAGCCCCTCGACCTGTTCGGCGAGTTCCAGCCAGCGCATCTCGGCAGCGTCCTTCTCCTCCCGCGCCGCATCGATCGCCGCGGTCAGCGCGGCGAAGCGCTTGGGATCGCGCACGTATAGCGCGGGATCGGCGAGCAGCGCCTCGTCGCGCGCGATCGCCGCGTCGATCGCCTCGATCCGCGCCGGCAGTTGGTCGTAGTCGCGCTGGTCCTTGTAGGTCAGCTTGGTCTTCGCCTGCGCCGGGGGAGGGGGGGCGGCCTTGGACGCCGATGCCTTTTTCGTCTCGGCCGGTTTCTTGCGCTGCCGCTCCCAATCCTCATAGCCGCCGGCGACGACATCGACCGTCCCGGAACCGTCGAGCCCCAATGTCACCGTCACCGTCCGGTCGAGGAAGTCGCGATCGTGGCTGACGATCAGCACCGTGCCGCCGTAATCGGCGATCACCTCCTGCAACAGGTCGAGCGTCTCGAGATCGAGGTCGTTGGTCGGCTCGTCGAGCACCAGCAGGTTCGATTCGCGCGCGAACTCGCGCGCCAGCAGCAGCCGCGAGCGCTCGCCGCCCGACAGCGTGCCGACCTTCGCCTCCGCAAGGCTGGGATCGAACAGGAACTCCTTGAGATAGCCGTGGATATGCTTGCGCACGCCGAGCACGTCGATCCAGTCGCCGCCGTCCGCCAGCACCTCGCGCACCGTCTTGGTCGGTGCCATCAGGCTGCGCTGCTGGTCGATGATGACGCCGTCGAGCGTCTTGGCGAGCTTCACCTCGCCATCGTCGGGCTGCAACTCGCCGGTCAGCAGCTTGAGCAGCGTCGTCTTGCCGGCGCCGTTGCGCCCGACGATGCCGATCCGGTCGCCGCGCGTCACGCGCAGGTTGAGGTCGCGGATGATGGTGCGGTCACCATAGCTCTTGGTGGCGTGCTTGACGTCGATGACCACCTTGGTCTTGCTGTCGTCCGAGGCGGTAACCAGGTTCGCCGACCCTTGCGGCCCCATCATCGCCGCCCGCTCGGCGCGCATGTCCTTCAGCTTGGCGAGCCGCCCCTGGTTGCGCCGCCGCCGGCCGGTAACGCCGCGCTGCAACCAATGCTCCTCGATCTTGAGCTTGGCGTCGAGCCGCTGCGCGTTGCGCTCCTCCTCGGCATAGACCTGTTCGGTCCATGCCTCGAACCCGCCGAAGCCGATCTCGGCGCGGCGGATCGAGCCGCGGTCCATCCACAAGGTCTGCTTGGTCAGCCGGGTGAGGAAGGTGCGATCGTGGCTGATGACGACGAACGCGCCGCGGAACCGGCCCAGCCAGTCCTCCAGCCAGTCGATCGCGGCGATGTCGAGATGGTTGGTCGGCTCGTCGAGCAGCAGCACGTCGGGGTCCTGCGCCAGCGCGCGGACGATCGCCGCGCGCCGCCGCTCGCCACCCGAAGCCGACGCGGATTCGCGCGACAGGTCGATGCCGAGCTGGTCGGCGATCGCATCCGCCTCGTGCCGCTCGGGCGCATCCGCGCCGCCGAGCACGTAATCGGCGAGCGTCGCGCAGCCGGCGAGGCTCGGCTCCTGTTCGAGCAGAACGACGCGGGTGCCGGGCACGATGACGCGCCGGCCTTCGTCGCTGTCGATCAGCCCGCCGATCAGTTTGAGCAAGGTCGTCTTGCCCGCGCCGTTGCGCCCGATCAGCGCCAGCCGGTCGCGCGCGCCGATGTGGATGTCGAGGTGGCGGAACAGCCAGCCGTGACCCTGGATCACGCCAAGGTCTTCGTACGCAAGGATTGGGGCAGCCATGGCCGGCGCAGGTAGGGGGCCGGAGCGCCCGCGGCAAGCGCGCCCGCGCCCGTCACCGGGAACCAGCATCGCTCCCAATGCTTTGCGACTGCTCCATTCACAGGCTGTTCAATGCCTTCCGCCTATGCCAGTCCTCATGAAGATGGTCGTGCCCCTCATGTTATTCGCGATGGTCGCCGCAATGTCTCCCGCCGTCGCGCAGGCACCGGACCAGCGTCGCAGCGATCAGGCGCGCGCTTATGACGCCCGCCGCAAAGGCGAGGTGCTCTCGCCGCGCGCGATCGAGGCCCGCGTCATCCCGACGATGAAAGGCTATGAATATCTCGGCTTCGACCTCGATTTCAGCACCGCGGTTTACACGCTGAAATTCATGCGCGATGGCGTCGTCGTCTGGGTCGATGTCGATGGCCGCTCGGGCCAGATCATCGGCCGCACCGGAAATTAAGGGGGATCACATGCGCGTTCTGATCGTCGAGGACGAGCCGAATCTCGGCCAGCAGCTCAAGAACACCCTCGAAGGCGCGGGCTATGCCATCGATCTCGCCACCGACGGCGAGGAAGGGCATTTCCTCGGCTCGACCGAGAATTACGACGCGATCGTGCTCGACCTCGGCCTGCCGGAGATCGACGGGCTGACCGTGCTCGACCGCTGGCGCAAGGAGGGCAAGACGATGCCCGTCCTCGTCCTCACTGCGCGCGACAGCTGGTCGGACAAGGTGGCGGGGCTCGACGCCGGCGCCGACGATTACGTCGCCAAGCCGTTCCAGACCGAGGAGCTGATCGCCCGCCTGCGCGCGTTGATCCGCCGCGCCTCGGGTAATGCCTCGTCGGAACTGACCGCGGGCGACGTCCGCCTCGACACCCGCTCGGGCAAGGTCACCAAGGCCGGCGAGCCGGTGAAGCTGACCGCGCAGGAATACAAGCTGCTCAGCTACCTGCTCCACCACAAGGGCAAGGTGGTCAGCCGCACCGAGCTGATCGAACATATCTACGATCAGGATTTCGATCGCGATTCCAACACGATCGAGGTGTTCGTGACGCGCATCCGCAAGAAGCTGGGGCAGGACGTGATCACCACGATCCGCGGCCTCGGCTACAGCCTCGAAGATCCCGACGCCTGATCCGTCGGTCGGATCGGGTCTTACCGTCATGGACACGCCACCGCTCGCCGAAGCTCCGCCGCGCCAACGTGCGGCGACGACGGGATCGCTGTCGCGGCGGATGATCCTGATTGCCGCGGCGTGGATCGGGCTGCTGTTGTTCGGAGGGGGATTCGCGCTCGACCGCGTGCTGACCAATGCGGTGACGAACAATTTCGACTCGCAGATGCAATATGTGCTGCGATCGCTGTTGGCGTCGGCCGCGGTCGACCCGGACGGCCAAGTGTTCTTCAGCCGCGATGCAGCCGCCGACCAGCGGTTCATCGAGCCAAATTCGGGTTTGTATTGGCAGGTGACCGCGCCCGGCATGCCGGTGAAGGATGCGTTTCCGTCGCGCTCGTTGTGGGACCGCAGGCTCGCCTTCGGCGGCAGCCACGACGACCGCCGGGTCCACATCTACGACAGCGACCAGTTTTCCGACGACAAGTTGCGAATCGTCGAGCGCGACGCGCAGATTCCGGGATCGAAGGTCCATTGGCGTTTCCAGGTCGCCCAGAGCCGTCGCGATCTCGACGCCCAGATCGCCGTTCTCCGCCGCACGCTGATCCGCAGCTTCGCGCTGCTCGGCCTCGGGCTGATCGTGCTCGTCTGGTTGCAGACCTTCTACGGTCTCTGGCCGCTGCGCCGGGTGCGCGACGAGATCGCGCGGATGCGCGCCGGCCAGTCGAACCGCATCTCCACCGCGATGCCCGACGAGGTCGCGCCGATGGTCGAGGAATTGAACGCGCTGATTGAGCATAACGAACGGCAGGCGGAGGAAGCGCGGCGCCACGCCGGCAACCTCGCCCACGCGCTCAAGACGCCGCTTACCGTCATCATGAACGCCGCCACCGCGCAATCGGACGATCTCGCCGACACGGTGATCCGCGAGGCGCGGACGATGCGGCGGCAGGTCGACCATCATCTCGCCCGCGCCCGCGCCGTCGGCCGCCGCGGCTCGGCGCACAGCCGTGCCGAGGTGTGGCCGAGCCTCGAATCGGTCGAGCGTGCGGTCGGCCGGCTCTATCGGCACGTCCGCATCGACGTCACCGGACCCCGCGACCTGCAGGTCCATGTCGAGCGCCAGGACCTCGACGAGATGCTCGGCAATCTGATCGAGAATGCCGCCAAATACGGCGGCGGCAGCGTCTTCGTCACCGTCGGCGCCGAAGCCGGCTTCGTCGAGCTGCTGATCGAGGACGACGGGCTGGGCATCCCCGAGGAAGACCGGGTGCGCATCTTCGACCGCGGCGTGCGGCTGGACACCGGCAAGCCGGGGACCGGGCTCGGCCTCGCGATCGTCCGCGACGTCGCGGAGATCTATGGCGGCACGGTCAGTCTCGAGGAGAGCGAGGATCTCGGCGGCCTGATGGTCCGGCTGCGCCTGCCCGCGGCTGGGTGAGGGACGCGGTTGATTCGTCCCCCCGGACTGGTTCGCAATCGCTTAAAAACCCACCAGTGCTCCTGCGAACGCAGGAGCACTGCGCTGATTTCCCGACGATGGGGGCTTTCGCATAGGCCCAGACGAGCCGAAGCCAGTCCGTGCCGAGACGGCTTCGTTCTTCCCCAATGGGATAAAGCGTCGGTCTTGCCACGGTCGCCGCAGCCGCTACCGCGCGGCGCATGATCTTCCGTCCGATCCTCGCCGGCGCGGTGCTGCGCGACCGGCTGCTCGCCGGCGTCGGGGCGACGTTCGGCATCGCGCTGACCGGCGTCCTTGCCGCCGTCCTCGCCGGAGAGGGATCGTTGCCGCTGCTGGTGGCGCCGATCGGAGCGAGTGCCGTGCTGGTCTTCGCCGTACCGGCGAGCCCACTCGCGCAGCCCTGGCCGGTGATCGGCGGCAATCTGCTGTCGGCGCTATGGGGCCTGCTGGTCGCGCAATGCGTGGCCACGCCCGTCGCCGCGGCGGCCCTCGCGGTCGGCGGCGCGATTGTGGTGATGTCGCTGCTGCGCTGCCTGCATCCGCCGGGCGGCGCGGTCGCACTCGGTTTCGTGCTCGCCGCCGGCCATCTGCCCGACGGCTGGCTATACCCCTGGCTGCCGGTCGGGCTGGACTCGGCGCTGCTCGTCCTCGCCGGCATGCTCTTCCATCGCCTGTCGCGTCATGTCTATCCGCATCGACCCGCCGCGCCGGTGCCGACACCCTCGCCGTTCGCGGCGGCAGACATCGACGCCGCGCTCGCCGACATGCACGAGAGCTTCGACATCGCGCGCGAAGACCTCGACGCGCTGCTCGACGCGGCGGCGCGGCACGCCGCGCTCAGGCGGGAACGGTCAGCCCGCTCATCACCTCGGCGGTGATCGCCAGACTGCGCTTGCGCGCGTCGTGATCGTAGATCGCGCTGGCAACCATCACCTCGTCCACCCCGGTCCGTTCGATGAACGCGGCGGTCTGCCGTGCCACCGTCGCGGGCGAGCCCACCGCGGAACATTGCAGCACATGGTCGAGGATCGACGCCCCCTGCGCGCCGAGCCCGGCACGATAGCCTGCGACCGGCGGTGGCAGCTGGCGCGGATTGCCGGTGCGCAGCGCGACGAACGACTGCTGCTGCGAGCTCGCCAGCAGTTCGGCTTCCTCGTCGGTCTCGGCGGCGAAGACGTTAAAGCCCGCCATCGCATGCGGCTTGGCGAGCTGCGCCGAGGGGCGGAAGTCACGGCGGTAGATCGCCAGCGCCGCATCGAGCGCATCCGGCGCGAAATGCGACGCGAAGGCATAGGGCAGGCCCAGCGCCGCGGCGAGCTGCGCGCCGAAGGTGCTCGATCCCAGGATCCACAGCGGCACGTTCGCGCCCGCGCCCGGCGTCGCGGCGATGCCGGTCCGGCCGTCGTCGGCGAAATAGCTCTGCAGCTCCATCACGTCCTGCGGGAAGGCGTTGGGATCGGTCTCCAGCGTCCGCCGCATCGCGCGCGCGACGCGCTGGTCCGATCCCGGCGCCCGGCCGAGCCCGAGGTCGATCCGGCCGGGGAACAGCGCGTCGAGCGTGCCGAACTGCTCGGCGATCACCAGCGGGGCATGGTTGGGCAGCATGATGCCGCCGGCACCGACGCGGATGCGGCTGGTCGCGGCGGCGATATGGCCGATCACCACCGCGGTGGCGGCGCTGGCGATGCCGCGCATGCCATGATGCTCGGCCACCCAATAGCGCTGGTAGCCCAGCGTCTCGGCGTGCCGCGCGAGGTCGGCGGCATTGGCCAGCGATTGCGCCACGGTGCCGCCTTCGACGACGGGCACCAGATCGAGCAGGGAGAAGCGTGTCATGCCGTAGGAGATGGGGACGCGCCCCCGCTGCTGCAATCAGAAGCCGATCGTGTAGCGCAGCGCTCCGCCGACGTCCGCGGGCAGGGCGGCGTAATTGCCCGGGTCGCGCCGCCAGAACAGATTTGTCTGGAGATCGCCGCGGCCGAGCAGCACGCGATAGCGTGCCTCGACGTCGATCTCGCGGCCCTGCGGCGCCAGGTTGAGCCGCTGCATCGTCCAGTCGGTGACGGTCAGCGTCGCATAATCGTAATTGGTCGGCAGGCGATACTCGATGCCGCCGCGCGCGACGCGCAGCGGCTGCGCGATCCGCAGGCCGAAACTGTCGCGGCCGAAGACGCCGTCCTTGCCGACATCCGCGGCGAAGGCGGCGGTGGTCAGCCGCCCGCTGCCGGCCATGCCGCCGCGCAGCGCCGCATCGGTCCAGCCGTGCCGCCACGATCCGCCCAGCGTCCAGCCCGCACCCATCGTCCAGCGGGCATCCATATCGACGAACCAGCTTCGTGCCCGCGCCGCGCCGAGCCCGCCGTCGAACCGGGCGCCGAGCAACGTATCCGCCTCGCGCAGGTTGCTCAGCGACAGCGTCGTCGCCAGCCCGCCCCAGCGTTTGTCCGCCATCACCGTCACCCGGTCGTAGCCGGAGCGGCGATACGGGCTCAGCCCGGCGAGCAGCGCGTCGCGTCGCGCGGTGACGTCGCCGTTCTCGATCGTTGCGGTCAGGCCGACGCCGCCCACCTCCTGGCGCAGCGCGCCGGCGGAGCGGGCGATGCCGTCGAAGCCGAGGCCATTCTGTCCCGCGACGAGGAAGGCGGGCTGCGTCTGCCCAGCGATCTGCGCGCCGATCATGCCGCTGGCCTGTGAAAAGGCGAAGCCGAAGCGCGTCTTCTCGCCGAGCCGCTGCGTCACCGCGCCGGCGATGGCGCGCGCCGTCGTCGCCTGCGTGTCGGTCATCATGCTGCGCTGGAGCGCGATATCGCCGTTCGCCCGCGGCGCCAGCGTCAGCGAGACGGTCATGTCGCCGGTCGCCATCGCGAGGTTGCGCTGGCGGTTCTGCAATACGCCGGCAAGCACCGGCTGCGGCCCGGCGCGGTCGATCGTACCGGCGAGATCGATCGCGAAGGCGCGGTTGTAGCTGTCGAGGATGACGGCGCCGAGCGATCCGACGGTCGCATCGCCCATCGGCGCCGACAGCGTCGCGTTGCTGGCGAGCGATACGCCGATGTGCGAACCGGCGACGCTGGTGGTGCCGACCGGCTGGAACGCCTTAGTGAGGTCGAGCACGCCATTGCCGTAGACGCTGTCGACCCCCGCTGCGCCGACGTCGCGCGCGGTGCGGAACAGCAGGTCGACGATCTGCGCACCGCTGAGGTTCGGAAACGCCTGCGCGAGCAGCGCGATCGCGCCGGAGATCTGCGGCGCGGCGAAGGAGGTGCCCGACCAGAGATAGGCCGCGCCACTCTGGTTGGGCGCGCGGACCTTCTCGCCGACGGCGGTCAGATAATGCGCGGCGCCCGTCCCGGCCTTGTCGCTGAACGATGAGATGACGTCGTTGGTGCCGACAGAGCCGGCGACGATCACCAGATTGCGTGCCGCGGCACTGCTGGCGACCGAGGTGAAGGCGTCGGGATTGTCGCTGCCGTCGTTGCCCGCGGCGATGACGACGATGATGCCGCGTGCGGTGGCGCGGCCGATCGCGTCGATCAGCGATTGCGGCATCGTCGTGCCGCCGAGCGACAAATTGATGACCCGCGCGCCGGCGGCACGAGCCGCGTCGACGCCCTTGGTGATCGCATCGGTGCCGAACTTGCAGCCGGTATCGCCGCCGGCGTCGCCGCTCGACGCGCAGGAGCCCGGACGGTCGGCGCGTAGCACGGTGAGCGTCGCATCGAAGGCGACGCCCTGCGATCCCGTGCCGTTGCGCCGGCCCGCCGCGGCGAAGGCGACCGCGGTCCCATGGCCGCCTTCGTCGGCGATCGACGCATTGCCGGCGACATCCTGCGACGCGCTCGACAGTCGTCCGCTGAATTCCTGGCTTTGCAGGTCGATGCCGCTGTCGATCACCGCAAGGTTGATGCCGGCCCCGGTCGCGCCCTTGTTGTAGGCAGCCAGCGCGTTCATTGACACCGCGCCGACCGCGGCACGATATTCGGGCGTGTCGTTGCTGGTCATCGCGGAGGCGGACGGCGGGGACGACGTGGGCGCCGGAGTCGGTGCCGGGGTCGGCGACGGCGTCGGGGCGGGCGCGGGAGTCGGTGTCGCGATCGGCGTCGGTGTCGGCGCCGGCGTCTGCGCGGTCGGCGGTGCCGGAACGCTGTTCACCCCGCCGCCACCGCCGCCACCGCAGGCAGCGAGAAACAGCGGCGCCGCCAGGGCGGCGCCGCCCGTCAACCAAGTCTTTGTCGTCATTACCTGCCCGCCCTGATTCGCTTTGTGTCTATAACGGACATAAGCGGCGAAAGTTAAACGAAAATGTTTGGCTTGCTTGTACCCGTTGCCGCCGCCGCCTAGACGCCGCGGCCATGCACCCCCGGCTCGCCCCGATCGACACGTGGATCTTCGATCTCGACAACACGCTGTATCCGGCGCGCGCCAACCTGTTCGCGCGGATAGATCACCGCATGACCGACTATGTCGCGCGGCTGCTCGATCTGCCGTGGGATGCGGCGCGGGTGGTGCAGAAGGACTATTTCCATCGCCACGGCACGACGCTGACCGGGCTGATGGCGGATCACGACGTCGATCCGCACGACTTCCTCGCCGAGGTCCACGATATCGAGATGGACGTGCTCGAACGGGATGCGCCGCTCGCCGCGGCGATCGCCAGCCTGCCGGGGCGCAAGCTCGTCTTCACCAACGGCGACAAACCCTATGCGTTGAAGGTGCTCGACCGGCTCGGCCTCGGCGAGGCGTTCGAGGCGATCCACGACATCCACGCGATGGATCTCGTCCCCAAGCCGCATCCCTCGGCCTATGCGAACCTGTGCGCGCGACTGGCGATCGAGCCGACCCGCGCGGTGTTCTTCGAGGACATGGCGCGCAACCTCGCGCCGGCCAAGGCGATCGGCATGACCACCGTCTGGATCGACAACGGCTCCGAACAGGGACCCGAGCAGGGCCGCGATTTCATCGACTTCACCGTCCACGATCTCGCGTCGTGGCTGCAGCATATCATGGAGGCATCATGAGCCAGGACCTGTCCACCGTCATTGATTCCGCGTGGGAGGATCGCGCGTCGCTCGGCTTCGCCACCACCGGCGAGGTCCGGCTTGCGGTCGATCGCGCGCTGGCGCTGCTCGATGCGGGTGAGGCGCGCGTCGCCGAGCCCGACGGTGCCGGTGGCTGGCGCGTCAATCAGTGGCTCAAGAAGGCGGTACTGCTCAGCTTCCGCCTCAACGACAACACGCTGATCGACAACGGTCCGGGCGCCGGCCATTGGTTCGACAAGGTGCCGTCCAAGTTCAGCGGCTGGAGCGAGGCCGAATTCCGTGCTGCCGGCTTCCGCGCGGTGCCGGGCAGCGTCGTACGCCGCGGCGCCTATGTCGCCCCCGGCGCGATCCTGATGCCAAGCTTCGTCAACATCGGCGCGCACGTCGGCGAGGGGACGATGGTCGACACCTGGGCGACCGTCGGCAGCTGCGCGCAGATCGGCAGGAACGTCCACCTTTCGGGCGGCGCCGGCATCGGCGGCGTGCTCGAGCCGTTGCAGGCCGACCCCGTCATCATCGGCGACGGCGCGTTCATCGGCGCCCGCTCCGAAGTGGCGGAAGGGGTCCGCGTCGGCGAGGGCGCGGTCCTGTCGATGGGCGTCTATCTCGGCGCCTCGACCAAGATCATCGACCGCGCCACCGGCGAAATCTTCAAGGGCGAAGTGCCGCCTTATGCGGTCGTCGTCCCCGGCACGACCGGCGGCAGCGACGGCAAGCCCGGCCTCTATTGTGCGGTGATCGTCAAGCGCGTCGACGCGCAGACCCGCAGCAAGACCAGCATCAACGACCTGCTGCGCGACTGAGGCGGAGCGATCGTCACCCCGGCGCAAGGCTGGGATGACGGGGCGGGGTGCACGCGGCAGACGCCAACTCCTTGTAACGGAAGTCGAAGCCCGATCCGTCGGCACCTATTTTCCTGTTGCGGTGCAACCGACGTGGCTACGGAACGTTGTCGGTAGGCTTGGGGGTGGATTCGAACGCGAACGCTCTCGCAAAGGGGAACGGGAAACGCGTGCGAGTTCTGACCGGACGACAGTATTGGCTGGCCATCGCCTTGGTCGCTGCGGCGCCGACGGCGGCGCAATTCAACCAGCAGCAAGGCACCGCTCCTGCGCGCGGTCCCGATGCCCCGAAGACCGATCCGCAGACCGTCGGCTCCCCGACCGACGCCAATGCGCCGATCGTTCCCGACAGCGAATTCAACGCCAGCCTGCCGCCCCTGACCGGCGACATCAACGCCCCGCTCGAACCGATGCCCGCGCAGCAGGCCGGTACGCCGACCGCGACCACGCCGCCCGCGAGCACACCGGCGGTCCCCGCGATAACGCAACCGCTCGTCGCCGCTGACGGAACTTTGCCCCCCGCCGCCGCGGAGAACCCCGAACTCGCGCAGCCGCTCCAGCCGCTCAACACCTTCGATACCGCGCCGTTGCAGACCGCCGCCGACATCAAGGACAAGGACGCGCCCGAGATCCGGTACGATACGGAACTCAAGGGGCTCGAAAAGCTCGATCTCGCCGGTCAGTTCAACAGCCTGTCCGCCCTCAAGGAAGGCAAGGGCAAGGCCGCCAACGCGACGCAGGTCGCCGCCCGCGCCCGCGAGGACGAGGCGCTCGCGGTGCGGCTGATGAAGTCGCTCGGCTATTATGACGCGACCGCGATCTCGCTGATCGAGACGCCGGCCAGCACCGACCCGAACAAGCCCGGCCGTCTGAAGGCGACGGTCACCGGCACGCCCGGTCGCCTCTATCGCCTGTCGTCGGTCAAGGTCGACACGCAGCCGGTCGTCCCGGCGGACCTCGTCACCCGCAACCTGCCGTTGCGCGTCGGCGATCCGATCGAGGCGGCGCGCATCCAGGGCGCCGAGGCGAACGTCAGTCTCGTCCTGCCGCAACAGGGCTATCCCTTCGTCAAGGTCGGCGAGCGCGACATCCTGCTCGACGATCAGGCCGAACAGGCGACCGGTGCCTATACGCTGCCGGTCGATACCGGCCCGCGGTCCAGTTTCGGCCAGCTCGTCACCACCGGCGATCCGGTATTCGGCGTCGATCATCTCAACGTCTTCCCGCGCTTCAAGAGCGGCGACCTCTACGACAGCCGCAAGACCGACGATCTGCGCGACGCGCTGGTCGCCACCGGCCTGTTCCGCAGCGTAGCGGTCGAGCCGCAGCGCACCGGCCGCACCAATGCCGACGGCACCGAGGCGATCGACCTGCTCGTCCGCCAGACCGAAGGGCCGCCGCGCAGCCTCGCCGGCAGCGCCGGTTATTCGACCGGGCAGGGCTTCAAGGCCGAGGGCAGCTGGACGCACCGCAACCTGTTCCCGCCGGAGGGCGCGCTGATCGGCACCGTCGTCGCCGGTACGCAGGAACAGGGCCTGTCGGGCACCTTCCGCCGCTCCAACGCGGGGCAACGCGACAAGACCTTCACCGCCATCGCCAGTGCGGTCCACCAGAGCTACGACGCGTTCGATGCCTTCACCGGCACGCTGTCGGCACGCTGGAGCCGCGTCTCGACGCCGATCTGGCAGAAGCGCTTCACTTATTATTACGGCGGCGAGCTCGTCGGCACGAACGAGAGCGTCTACGATTTCGCACGCGGCGACACCGTGCGCCGGACCTACGGCATCGTCGCTCTGCCCGGCCAGGTCGAATGGGACACGTCGGACAGCCTGCTCAACCCGACGCGGGGCTATCGCCTGCGCCTCAACCTCAGCCCGGAAGGCTCGGTCAACGGCGGAGTGCGGCCGTACGTGCGCACGATGATCGAAGGCACGGTCTATTATCCGATCTCGTCCAGCCTCGTGATCGCCGGCCGCGCCAAGGCCGGCTCGATCCAGGGCATTGATCGCGACGATCTGGCGCCGTCGCGCCGCTATTATGGCGGCGGCGGCGGTTCGGTGCGCGGTTACGGCTATCAGCGGCTCGGGCCGCTTGATCCGCAGGGCAATCCGGTCGGCGGACGCAGTCTCAACGAATTCGCACTGGAAGCGCGCTATCGCTTCGGCAATTTCGGCATCGTGCCGTTCCTCGATGCCGGGAACAGCTATGAATCGAGCCTGCCCAAAGGCTCGGATCTGAAGTTCGGCGCCGGTATCGGCGGCCGCTTCTACACCAATTTCGGGCCGATGCGGATCGACGTGGCGACACCGCTCAATCCGCGGCCGGGCGACGGCAAGGTCGCGCTCTACATCTCGATCGGGCAGGCATTCTGATGGCGCAGCCCGATTACGAAACGACCGACGCCCCGGCCGTGACCAAGCGTCCGCTGTGGCAGAGCATCCTGAAATGGCTGCTGATCGCCGTGCTCGGCCTCGTCGTGCTCGTCGGCGTGGTGGTGCTCGGCATCAACACCGATCCGGGCCGCCGCTTCGTCGCCAACCGGATCGGCGGCTACACCACCGCCTCGGGCCTCAACATCAAGGTCGGGCGGATCGACGGTTCGCTCTATGGCCAGATGGTCCTGTCCGACGTCCGCGTCGCCGACCCCCAGGGCGTCTTCCTGACCAGCCCGAAGCTCAGCGTCGACTGGCGGCCGTTCGCTTTCGCCAGCAACCATGTCGACGTGCGCAGTCTCTCGACCGACCTCGTCACGCTCGCGCGCAAGCCCGAACTCAAGCAGACGCCGAGCGACCCCAACGCGCCGCTGCTCCCGGATCTCGACATCGACGTCAACCGGCTGCACGTCGGCCGGCTGGTGATCGCTAAGCCGGTGACCGGTCAGACACATATCGTCCGCCTCGACGGCGCGGTGCATATCGCCGACCGCCGCGCGCAGCTCGTCACCGACGCCGCCGCGCTCAAGGGGGCAGGGGTCGCCGGCGGCGACACGCTGCATCTCAAGCTCGATGCCGTTCCCGACCAGAACAAGCTCGACGTCAATCTGAAGCTCGACGCGCCGGTCGGCGGCGTCGTCGCGACGATGGGCTCGCTCAAGGCGCCGCTGACCGCGACGGTCGACGGCCGTGGCAGCTGGAAGGCGTGGCAGGGCCGTGCGCTCGCCACGCTTGGCGGCGGGCAACTCGCCGATATCAACGTTAACGCGCGCGACGGCCATATCGAGCTGCGCGGCTTCGCCACCCCCGGTCTCTACATGCAGGGCCCGGTCGAGCGACTGACCGCCCCGCGGCTCGATCTGGCGATCGACACCACGCTCAACGATCGCAAGGCCGATACCCGGCTGCGGCTGAAGTCGGCCGCGCTGGCGGTCGACGCCGGCGGCTTGATCGACCTCGCCAACAGCAGGTTCGGCAATTTCGCGGTCGATGCGCGACTGCTCACCCCGGGCGCGATCGCCCCCAACGTCCGCGGCCGCGACGTGATGGCGCGCGTCGTGCTCGACGGCGCTTTCGCGACGCCGACGGTGAACTACAAGATCAACGCCGCCGCTCTGGGCTTCGGCACGACGACGGTCGAGAACGTCTATGCCGAGGGGCTGGCGCGGGTGAACAGCGACCGCATCCTCGTGCCGGTCAATGCCCGCGCGCGCCGCGTCACCGGGCTCAATGCCGCGGTCGGCGGGTTGACGAACAACGTCCGCATCCAGGGCGATTTCGCCATTTCGATGCCCAATATCCTGTCCGACAATCTGCGCATCCGCTCGGACAATATCGACGCCACCGCGATCGTCGTCGCCAATACCGCGACCGGCCGCTACACCGGCGCGCTCAAGGGCCGCGTCAACAATTATCGGCTCGAGAGCATCGGCATCCTCGATCTGTCGACCGATGCCAAGCTCGTCCCCGGCGCGCGCGGCGGCTTCGGCATCACCGGCCGCGTCGTCGCGCAGACCAGGCAGCTGTTCAACAACGGCGTCCGCGACTTCCTCGGCGGCAATGCGGTGGTGCGCAGCGACATCGGCTACAGCCCCGAAGGCATCGTCACCTTCGCCAATCTGCGGATGAACGCGCCGCAATTCCGCATCACCCGCGGCGAGGGCAGGTTCGATCCGGCAAGCGGCGCGGTGGCGGTGTCCGCCGATGCTTATTCGACGCAATATGGTCCGCTCACCGCGCGTGTCACCGGCAGCGCGGATGCGCCCGTCGTCGTGCTGCGCGCATCCAAGCCGGGTGTCGGCGTCGGTCTCGTCGATCTCAACGCCCGCGTCGTCGGCCGCGGCGGCGCCTATGCGGTCACCGCGAGCGGCGGCACCAATTACGGGCCGTTCACCGCCGACGTGCTGGTCCGGCCGAGCCCGCGCCTTACCGTCGACGTCAATCGCCTCGTCTTCGCCGGCATCGTCGGCAGCGGCCGTGTCGCCGCCACCCCGGCTGGTCCGTTCGCCGGCGCGCTGCAATTCGCCGGCCGCGGCATCACCGGCAACGTCCGTCTCGCCGATCAGGGCGGCAGCCAGCGTGCCGACGTCGCCGCACGCGCCTATAACGCCACCATCCCCGGTTATGCCGACTTCACCATCGGCCGCGCGATCGTCAACGCCAGCGTCGTGATGACGCCCAAGGCACCGCAGGTCGTCGCCGACGTCCAGGTTGCCGACACGCGCTACAATGCCTTCGTCATCCAGGCGATGCGCGCCAAGGTGAACTATGTCGGCGGTCGTGGCACCGCGCAGGCGCTGCTCACCGGCTCCAGCGGCGTGCCGCTGCGTGTCGCGCTCAACGCCCGCCTGTCGCCAGACGATTATCTGATCGCCGCGCAGGGGCAGGCGAACAACATCCCGTTCCGCACCGTCAATCCGGCGCACGTCACCAAGGCGGGCGGCAGCTATCGCCTCGCCGCGACGCGGATCGACTTCGGCCAGGGCGCGACCGCCGGCTCGACGCGCATCGCCGGGTCGTTCGGCGGCGGCGTCACCGCGGCGCAGGCACGGCTCGACCGGCTCAATCTGTCGATGCTGTCGGCGTTCGTCCCCAATCTCGGCGTGTCCGGCGCGGTCACCGGCAGCCTCGACTACCGCCAGCAGGGCGCGTCGATCCCGCAGGCCGATGCCCGTGTCACCATCGCCGGGTTCCAGCGTACCGGCCTCGCCGCGGTATCCGAGCCCGTCGACGTTCAGTTCGTCGGCCGGCTCGTACCCGACGGCGGCGAGGCGCGCGCGCTGGTCAAGCGGGGACCGACCACCGTCGGCCGCCTGCTCGCGACGCTGCGGCCGCTGCCGCCGGGCGCGGGCTCGTGGATGACGCGGCTGATGCAGGCGCCGCTGTCCGGCGGCATCCGCTACAACGGTCCGTCGGGCGTGCTGTTCAGTCTCGCCGCGCTGCCCAACCAGCAGCTCAGCGGACCGATTGCGGTCGCCGCCGATTTCTCCGGCCGGGTCGCCGCGCCGCAGCTCAACGGCCTGATCCGCGCCGACAATCTCACCTACGACAACGAGACCTACGGGACCCGCCTGTCGCAGATGAAGATCGCCGCCCGCTTCACCAACGATCGCCTCGAACTGACCAGCATGTCGGCGCGAGCCGGCAACGGCACCGTCCAGGCACAGGGCAGCGTCGGCCTTGCCGCAGCGAGCGGTTTCCCGATCGACCTGCGTGCCAAGCTCGACAATGCGCAGCTCGCCAAGAGCGACGCCCTGTCGGCGACCACCTCGGGCGACATCCGCTTCACGTACGGACGTGACGGTGGCCTGTTGCAGGGCAACCTCAACATCCCCGAGGCGCGCTACGAGATCATCCGTCAGGGCTCTGCCGAGGTTCCCGAACTCACCGGCATTCGCCGCAAGAGCCAGATCGTGACGCCGCGGCCCACCGACCGGCCCAAGCCGGCGCCGGTCAGCCTGATCAAGCTCGACCTCAATGTCCGCGCCGCCAACCAGCTGTTCGTGTCGGGCATGGGCCTCGAGTCCGAGTGGGAGATGAACCTCAAGGTCGGCGGTACGTCGGTGGCGCCGGTCATCACCGGCGGGCTGGATCTGGTGCGCGGCACCTATTCCTTCGCCGGCAAGCGCTTCGACGTCACGCGCGGCACGATCCGCTTCCGTGGCGGCCAGCTCACCGATCCGGACATCAACATCCAGGCGTCGACGACGGTCAACGGCATCACCGCGGTGATCGCGATCACCGGCACCGGCCAGCGCCCGCAGATCGCCTTCACCTCGACCCCGGCGCTGCCGCAGGACGAAGTGCTCAGCCGCCTGCTGTTCGGCACCAACCCCGAGAACCTCTCGGCGACGGAGGCACTGCAATTGGCCAGCGCGCTCAACTCGCTGCGCGGCTCGGGTGGCGGCGGGCTCAACCCGCTCGGCAAGCTGCGCTCGGCGACCGGGTTCGACCGGCTGCGCGTGCTCGGGGCCGACGAGGCGAGCGGTCGCGGTACCAGCCTGGCGGCGGGCAAATACCTGACCGACAACATCTACGTCGAGATCGTCACCGACGCGCGCGGCTATACCGCGACGCAGCTCGAGATCGCGCTCACCAAGGCGTTGAGCCTGCTCACCTCGACCGGCTCGGCCGGCGGATCGGACGCCCGCCTCAAATATTCGAAGGATTATTGAGGGGGCGATGGCCGAGCATGTCGATGTCCTTGTGGTCGGTGCCGGAATATCCGGCATCGGCCAGGGCTATCACCTGCAACGCCGTTGCCCCGACCGTAGCTATCTGATCCTCGAAGCCCGGCCGACGCTCGGTGGCACCTGGGACCTGTTCCGCTATCCCGGCATCCGCTCGGACAGCGACATGCACACGCTCGGCTTCTCCTTCCATCCCTGGACGGACGACCGCTCGATCGCCGGCGGCGCGACGATCCGCGGCTATGTCGAGGAGGCGGCGCGCACCCATGGTATCGACCGCCACATCCGCTTCGGCCACCGCGTCACCACCGCCGCCTGGTCGACAGATGAGGCACGCTGGACGATCGAGGCGACCGGCCCCGACGGCGCGCCGCTGGTCTTCACGTGCAATTTTCTATGCATGTGTTCGGGCTATTACGATTACGCCCGCGGCTTCACGCCCGAGTTGGTCGATGCCGAACGGTTCGGCGGGACGATCGTCCACCCGCAATTCTGGCCGGAGAATCTCGATTACGCCGGCAAGCGGATCGTGGTGATCGGCAGCGGCGCGACCGCGATGACGCTGGTGCCCGAACTCGCCCGACAGGCGGCGCACGTCACCATGCTGCAGCGCTCGCCGACCTATGTGGTGTCGCGACCGGCGGAGGATCGCCTCGCCAACTGGCTGCGCGCGCGGCTGCCCGGCAGGGCCGCCTATCGCCTCACCCGGTGGAAGAACGTGCTGACCAGCATGGTCTATTACCGGCTCGCCAAATCGCGTCCGGCCCAATTCCGCAGCCGTCTGCTGGCGATGGTCCGCGACCATCTCGGCCCCGATTACGATATCGAGCGGCATTTCACGCCGCGGTACGATCCGTGGGACCAGCGGCTCTGCCTCGTACCCGACGCCGATCTGTTCGCCAGCCTCAAACGTGGCGACGCTTCGGTGGTAACCGGGACGATCGACCGTTTTACCGAGACCGGCATCCGCCTGGATTCCGGCGAGGACCTTCCCGCCGACGTGATCGTCACCGCGACCGGTCTGCGGCTGCAATGGCTGAGCGACATCCGCTTCACCCGCGACGGTACGCCGATCGCGTTCAACGCAGCCCTTCAATATAAGGGGATGATGTTCTCGGATGTGCCCAATCTGGCGTACACCTTCGGCTATACCAATGCGTCGTGGACGCTGAAGGCGGAGCTGGTGGCGACCTACGTCTGCCGGTTGCTCAACACGATGCGCCAGCGCGGCCTGCGCCAGGCGACGCCGCGACTGCGCGATCCGGCGATGGCGACCGAGCCCTTCGTCGATTTCACCTCGGGCTATATCCAGCGCGACGCCCATCTTCTGCCGCAACAGGGCGCGCGCAAGCCGTGGAAGCTCAACCAGAATTATGTGCTGGATGTGGTCGCGCTGCGGTTCGGGTCGGTCGATGACGACATGGTCTTCGACAATCCGGCCCCGGGCCGGCGCGACGCCGCCTGATCGTTCGTCGGCGGCGTTCGAGGGGAGGGAAGAGCCCTCCAGACGGAATGCGGCCCGGACCTGTTCGACCTTACCGACCAGCGGCGAAGATCGTCACGGCCCGAGCCGCGACGGCGGTTACCAGGGCTTGATGTAAACCGAAACGACCGCGAGGACGAGTGCGAAAACTACCGACATGCTAATCTCCCTTATCGTGGCATCTCCAGGATGCCCGACATCCTTAACCTCATGTTAAGCATTTAACAATCCGTCCCGCAGCGGCTTAGATGGCTCATGTGCGATTAATCTTATCTTCAAACCTGATGCTCTACGCCGAGCCCATGACCGTCGCGCATCGCTCGGAAACCGTGGAAATGCTGGCTTCCCGCGTCATGACGGGGGCGCAGCGGACGACCGACCCAGCGTTCCGCTTTCAGCTGATCGCGGAGATCGCCAATTTCACCGAATTGCGCCGACGCCTCGGCTGTGCCCGCGCCGAGCTGCTCGTCGGCCTCGTCGCCGACCGAGTCGCGCGCGTGCTGCCGACCGCCAGCGTCGCCGTGCTGGGCCGGACCCAGATCGCCAGCGGGTTCCGCGACGCCGATCGCGCCGCCGTCGATCGCGCCATCGTCGCGATCGAGAAAGCGTTCGAACAGGCGTTCACCCTCGACGATCAGCAAGTCACCATCCGCCTGACCTTCGGTGCCGCCGCGGCGGCCACCGCCAATCTCGATGAGGTGGCATTGGTCGAGGAGGCGGAAAATGCCCTTGCCGAGGCTCGCACCGCCTATCACACCGTGACCCACGCGGTCGCGCCGCGTGCGACGCTCGACGTGCTGCAGGTGGCGCGCGAGCTCGACCAAGCGATCGATCGCGAAGAGCTGGTGCTGCACTATCAGCCCAAGGTGCACGTCCGTCATCAGGAGATCCGCAGCGCCGAAGCGCTGGTGCGCTGGCACCATCCCGAACGTGGGCTGGTGATGCCCAACGATTTCATCTCGGTCGCCGAAGAATGCATGCTGATCGACCGCATGACCTTGTGGACGATCCGCCGCGCGATTGAGGACCAGCGCAACCTCGCCGCCCGCGGCCATGATCTCCGCCTGTTCATCAACATTGCCGGCCAGTTGCTCGCCGACAGCGCATTCGTCCGCGCCGCATGCGACCTCGTCGGCGGCAGCGACGCCAAGCTCGGGTTCGAGATCACCGAAACCTCGGTGATCCGCGATCCCGCCAGCGCGATCGCCAATCTGCAGATCTTCGCGGACTTCGGCATCACCATCGCGATCGACGATTATGGCGCCGGGCTCTCCTCGCTCGCGTACCTCAAGCAATTGCCGGCGCGCGAGCTCAAGATCGACAAGCTGTTCGTCACCCAGCTCACTAGCTCCAACCGCGATCCGCTGATCGTTCGTTCGACGATCGATCTCGCGCACGCCCTGGAGATGGAAGTGGTCGCCGAGGGGGTGGAGACGCATGCCGCACTGGCGCTGCTCACCGTCATGGGCTGCGACATGGTCCAGGGTTTCCTGATCAGCCGCCCCGTCGTGCTCGAATCATTGATCCAATATCTCGACGAAGGACGCCACCGCGCGCCCGCACCCAATCCGCTCGCGGGCTTCGGTGGCTTCGCCGCGACCCGACGCGTCGTCTGACGATGCGCCGCTGGCCCTGGCGGTCGTGGCTGGCGGCCGGTCTACTTGCACTGGCCCCGGTTTCGGCAACGGCGGATGTCTTCGACAGGCTCGTCGCTGACGCCAAGACCGCGATGCTCAGCGATCCGCACCGTACCGCCGACCGCGCGCTCGCTGCGGAACGCGTCGCCGACCGACAGGCGCCGTCGCGCCAACGTGCGATTCGGCAGGCAACTGCCAACTGGCTGCGCGGCGAGGCGTTGATGCGGCTCAACGATGTCGGCGCTGCCGAACCGTTGATCAACAAGGCGGTGACGCTGTCGTCACGACTGGCGCCGGGCTCGGAGTTGCAGGGCGACGCGTTGCTTGCCAGTGGCTGGATCGCCGCCGTTCACGCCGACGTGGCCCGGGCGTTGAGCGACTATCAGCGGGCGCACAACATCTTCCGGTCGCTCGGCAACACACGCAGTCAGGCCAAGGCGCTGCAATCGATCGGCTCGCTCTACGGCGAAGCGAACGACCACACCAATGCTTTACGCTATTACGATCAGGCGTTGTCGCTATACCGCGCGGACCCGATGCTCGCGCTCGCGCTCTACAACAATCGTGGCATCTCGCTGAAAAATCTCGGTCGTTACCGCGAGGCGTCGCAGCAGTTCCGCAATGGTCTTGCGCTCACCGAACGAATCAACAGCCCGTTGCTGCGCGTGCTGATCCTCGGCAACATCGCCGAAGCGCGGCTGATGGACAAGGATGTCGTCGGGGCGCAGCGCGCGATCGATCAGGGGCTGCGGCTGTCGACGCGTGGCGAGGCGGCGGGGTTTCGCAAGACGCTGATCGGCCTCGACGCGCAGGCTGCCTATCAGCGCGGCAACATCGCCACGGCGCTGGCGCTGATCGCCGAACGGTTCGACGGCGAGGATATCGACCACACCACGCTGATCGATCGCGAGGCGCATCGTACCGCTTATACCATCTATCGCGCCGCCGGCCGCCCCGAATTGGCCTTGCGCCACCTCGTCGCGTTGAAGCGGCTCGATGACGAATCGACCGCGCTCGCCCGTTCGACCAGCGCGGCGCTGATGGCGGCGCGGTTCGACTTCGCCAATCAGGAACTCAAGATCGCCAGTCTCCAGCGCGACGAAGCCCGCCGCAACGTCGCTTATGAACAGGCACGCACCCGCACGCAGCGCAACATCTTCCTCGGCGTCGTCGCCTCGACGATCCTCGCGATCGGCCTGCTCGGTATGGGGCTGATCACGCTGCGTCGGAGCCGCAACGAAGTCCGTGCCGCCAACGACGACCTCGCCGTCACAAATACCGCGCTCGGCAAGGCACTGGCTGCCAAGACGGAATTCCTCGCCACCACCAGCCACGAGATCCGCACGCCGCTCAACGGCATCCTCGGCATGACGCAGGTGATGCTCGCCGACGCGCGGATCGGCGGCAGCACGCGCGACCGGCTCAGCGTCGTGTATAGCGCGGGCGTGACGATGCGCACCTTGGTCGACGATATCCTCGACGTCGCCAAGATGGAGACCGGCAATCTCACCGTCGAGGAGGCGCCGTTCGACCTGCGCGCGATGATCACCGAATCGACCCGGTTGTGGCAGGACCAGGCCGAGGCGAAGGGTATCGCGTTCCATCGCGACATTGCGGAATGCCCGGCGATGATCCTGGGCGATGCCGCGCGGGTACGGCAGATCGTGTTCAATCTCATGTCGAACGCGCTCAAATTCACCGCCAAGGGCAGCGTGACGTTGCACGCCGCCGCTCATGGCGACGACCGGCTCCGCATCGTCGCCGCCGATACCGGCATCGGCATCCCGCCCGAGACGTGCGACGCGATCTTCGAATCCTTCCGTCAGGCCGACACCAGCACCACCCGCCGGTTCGGCGGCACCGGACTCGGCCTGTCGATCTGCCGCAACCTCGCGCGCGCGATGGGTGGCGACGTGACCGTGACCAGCGTCGTAGGGGAGGGGTCGCGGTTCATCGTCGACCTGCCGCTGGTGCGCGCCGAGGCCGCGACGGCGCCGGCCGAGGCCACGCCCGGCACCGCGGGGATGCTGGTGCTCGATCGCAACCCGATCACGCGCAGCATGCTGCGGACGCTGATGACGCCGCACGCCGGCGTGGTGGTGGCCACCGCGACACTAGACGATGCCGTCGCCGCGCTCGCCACCACGCGATTCGACCGCCTGCTGATCGATGCGGCCGCGTTGGGCGCGGTCGAGGACGCCGCCGACGCGCTGCAAAAGTTGGCCGCCGTCGCGGCTGCGGCGGACGTGACGATCCTGCTGCCGAGCGCCGAAGACGCCGATCGTATCGCATCCGCAACGGACGGATCGTTCCGTAGCGTTATCAAACCGGTCAGTGGTTCGACATTGGTCGCAATACTCTATCCTGCGCGCCATGTGGCGCTTGTGTCGCAGGCGGCATGAAGCGTAGACGCAATAGCATGCCATCGCCGATCCCACCGACCCCGCAGCCCTCCCGATGAACGTCCTGTTCATCGAAGACGATCGGATGAACCGCCGCGTCGTCAGGGACATGCTCGATGTCGCCGGGGTTACGATGATGGAGGCGGAGAGCGCGGAAGACGGGTTACAGGCGATCGACGTGCAGGATTTCGACATGCTGCTGATCGACCTGCGCATGCCCGGCATGGACGGCATCACCGCGATCGGCCACATCCGCGCGCGCGCCGACGGCAAGGCGGCGGTGCCGATCATCGTCATCACCGCCGACACCGCGCTCGACCTGCGCGAGCGGTGCATCGCCGCGGGGGCGGACGAGGTGTTGTTCAAGCCGGTCGCGATGGACGCCCTGTTCGAGGCGATGGGCCGTATCCTCGCGCGCGATGCCGATGGCGGGATGCTCGTCTGACCGATACCGGTTGCGATCGCACACGACGCGGCCTTCCCATGCCCGTGCCTCTCGTAGTATCGAGAACGCTCAACCCGCTGTAATTGGTAAGTCCGATGCCCAAGCCGACCATCCGCCGCCCATCGAAGGTCGATCTCGGCAAGGAGAGCGCCACCAGCGATCGCCTCTACCAGCGCCTCGCCCGCAAGCTGTTCGACCAGCTCGCTTCGGGCGCGTTTGCGATCGGTGACCGCCTGCCCGCCGAACGCGAGCTTGCGATCGAATATGGCGCCAGCCGCCCGGCGGTGCGCGAGGCGTTGATCGCGCTGGAGGTGCAGGGGTTCATTGAGGTCCGCGTCGGCTCCGGGGCCTATGTCTGCCGCCTGCCGGGGCAGGGCGAGGAGCCCGGCTTCGCGATCACCGCCTTCGAACTCACCGAGGTGCGGCTGATGTTCGAAGGCGAGGCGGCGGCACTGGCGGCGCTGCACGTCACCGACGACCAGATCGACCGGCTCGACGCGCTGGTCGCTGCGATGGCGACCGAGAACCTGCTGCCCGAGGTGACCGAGGAGGCCGATCGCGATTTCCACCTGACCATCGCCGCCGCCACCCGCAACGCCGGCGTGCTGCGCACGATCGAGGATCTGTGGCATCTGCGCTCGACCTCGCCCGAATGTGCGTTGCTCCACGCCAAGGCGCGCAATGCCAAGGTCCGGCCGGTGGTCGAGGAACATGCCGCGATCATCGACGCGCTCCGCGCGCGCGACGCCAATGCCGCCCGCGCTGCGATGCGCGCGCATCTGTCGGCAGTGATGGATCATCTGCTGTTCCGTACCGAGGAACTCGCGGTCGAGGAGGTGCGTCGTTCGCTCGCCAGCACCCGCCAGCGCTATGGCGTATCGCCCGTCGCCTGACGCAAATCGGCAAACCGGACGCTTCTAGGTTGTCAGACCAATCATTGCGCTGCTAGTCACGCCCTACCAGGAGGGGGATGGCGGCGAGATGATGATGACCCAGACCATGCGGTGGTTTGGCCCGAACGATCCGGTGCCGCTCGCCGCGATCCGGCAGGCCGGCGCGACCGAAGTGGTGACCGCACTGCATGAGGTCCCGAACGGCGACGCCTGGCCCGACGATGCGATCGCCGCCCGCAAGCGGATGATCGAGGACGCCGGCCTCGCGTGGACGGTGGTCGAGAGCCTGCCCGTCGCCGAGGGGATCAAGACCCGGTCCGCAGACTGGGATCGCCTGATCGAGGCCTATGCGGTCAGCCTTCGCCGCCTCGCTGCGCACGGCATCACCGTCGTGACCTACAATTTCATGCCGCTGCTCGACTGGACGCGGACCGACCTCGCTTGGGAATTGCCCGATGGCGCCCGCGCGTTGCGTTTCGAGCTGCATGCGCTCGCCGCCTACGACATCCATCTCCTCCGCCGGCCCGATGCGGCGGCGGACTATTCCCCCGCCGTCGTCGCTGCGGCGGCGCAGCGCTTCGCCGCGCTCGACGAGGCGGGCCGTCACCGGCTGGAGCGGACGATCATCGCCGGTCTGCCGGGCAGCGAGGAAAGTTTCACCTCGGCCGAACTGTTGCGCCGGATCGGCAGTTACGCCGCGATCGACGCCGACCAGCTGCGCGCCAACCACGTCGCCTTCCTCGCCGCAGTCTGTCCGATCGCCGAGGCCGAGGGGATCCGGCTCGTCGTCCATCCCGACGATCCGCCATTCCCGATCTTCGGCCTGCCCCGCGTCGTCAGCACCGAGGCGGACGTGACCGCGCTGTTCGCCGCGGTGCCGTCGCCCGCCAACGGCCTGTGCTTCTGCAGCGGCTCGCTGGGCGTACGTGCGGACAACGATTTGCCCGGCATGGTCCGTCGCCTCGGCGAGCGGATCGGCTTCCTCCATCTCCGCTCGGTGCAGCGCGAGGCGGACGGCGCATTCCACGAGGCCGAGCATCTGCGCGGCGACGCCGACATGGCGGCGATCGTCGCGGCGGTGGTCGATCTGCAACGGCGAACCGGGCGTGCGCTGCCGATGCGCCCCGACCACGGTCACCAGATGGCCGACGACCTGCACAAGCGCACCAACCCCGGCTATTCGCTGATCGGCCGCCTGCGCGGCCTCGCCGAACTGCGCGGTCTCGAAGCCGGGCTGATCCACGCCCGCGAGGCGGGAGGGGTCTGACAAGCGGCATGTCGGTACAGGCCGTGGAGACTGCCTGCGAACAAGATCGTTAGCTTCCTCAGCGTTCGCCCTGAGCCTGTCGACTCTCACGGTGCTTCGACGACGTTGACATCAAAAGGTCGATGACGCCCGCCAGCTAAACGAATGTGAAAGAAAAGATGATGTTCGCGCAGAGGCGCGGAGGCGCGGAGATGCATCGCTTGGGGCTGCGTGGCCCTGTCATCTCATCGCTGATGGGAGGAGCCGCTAGTGCGGCAAGCGCAACATCTCCGCGCCTCCGCGCCTCCGCGTGAACATTGCTCTTCCCTAATCGGCCTTCGGCGGCGGCGAAGACGGTACGCGCAGCGCGGCGGCGAGCGACGAGGTGGCGCTGCCGCGCCGCGCCGGTTTCGGTTGCGAGGCGTCGGGCGCCCAGCCGGTGAGGAACACGATCGAGAAGCGCTCCGTGGTCCGGCCGTCCGGCCCCGCCGCCGCGGCGAACGCCGCCGCGGTCCGGGCCAGCGTGCCGCGCGTCATCGCCGAGCGGCCGATCAGGATGTTGCTCGCCGCCATGCCGCGCAGATCGTCGAGCAGCCGCCCGAAGCTCGCATAGCGGACGTCGAACGTCTCGATGTCGGCGACCGGCAGCGCGAAGCCGGCGCGCATCAGCAGGTCGCCCGCGGATCGCACGTCGATCTGCGGGTGCAGCCGCGCCGCCGGCCGTTCACCCTCGGCGATGCGCAGCGCCGCGCGCAGCGCGGGCAGGCTGCCGCCGCCGAGGAACGCGCCGAGGAACAGCCCGTCGGGCCGCAATACCCGCCGGATCAGCGTCAGCGCACCGGGCAGGTCGTTGACCTGATCGAGCACGCCGGCGCTCAGCACCGCATCGAAACTGCCGTCGGCGAACGGCAGCCGCTCCTCGTCGCCCTGTACGCCGCCCGCGGCCTGCGCGAAGCGGAAGCCGGGATCGACCCGTGCGATCCGTGCGCTGGGCACGATGAGGCTGCGGTCGGGCACGCCGATGTCGAGCACGTCGGTGAACGCGCGCTTCACCGCGTCGAGCCGTTCGAGCAGCCCCTCGACCATGACGTCGCGCAGGAAAGCGTGGTCGGGATAGCCGTCGGCGGCGCGGTCGCGGCGCAGGCGGCGGGCAGGGCGGTCGAAGATGGCGTTGGCGTTCACCGCCCGGCTTGTGCCTGTTGCGGCGGTGCGCGACAAGCGGCCATGCGGACGATCGGCGTGAGCGGGCTGGCAGCGATCGCGGCGCACGGTCGCCGTGCGCTGGCGTCGCTTTTCGGCCCGATCGCCGCCGCGGCGCTGCCGCCGCGCTGCCCCGGCTGCGGGACGCCGGTGGCCGCCGATCACCGCTTCTGCGCGCCATGCTGGGGCGGGCTGCGCTGGCTGACCCCGCCGTGGTGCGCCGCGTGCAACCGGCCGTTCGCGCATGACCGCGGCGCCGACGCACGCTGCGCCGCTTGCCTCGCCGATCCGCCGCGCCATGCCGGCATCCGCGCCGCCGTCGCCTACGGACCGGTGGCGCGGCGGCTGGCGCTCAAGCTGAAATATGGCGGCCGGATCGGGGTCGCCGCGACGATGGCGGAGCGGATGGCGCCGACGCTGCCACCCGGCATCGACCTGCTCGTGCCGGTGCCGCTGCACCGCTGGCGGCTGTGGAGTCGCGGGTTCAACCAGGCGGCGCTGATCGCCGCCGCGGTCCGCCGTCGCACCGGCATCGCGCACGATCCGTTCGCCCTGGTCCGCCGCCGCGCCACCGTGCCGCTGCGCGCGCTTGGTCGCGGTCGGCGGCGGCAGGCGGTCGCCGGCGCGTTCGCGGTGCCCGATCCCGCGCGGGTGGCGGGCAGGACGATCGCGCTGGTCGACGACGTCTATACCAGCGGCGCCACCGCCGCCGCCTGTACGCAGGTGTTGCTGCGCGCCGGGGCCGCCGCGGTGGTGGTGCTGTGCTGGGCACGGGTGGTCGGGTCGGGGGCGGCGGGCGATTGACAAGCCGGTCCTCAGCCCACACCTCAAGCCTATGGCAAAGGTCGAAATCTACACCAAGGCATATTGTCCCTATTGCACGCGCGCGATGGCGTTGCTGGCAGCCAAGGGCGTGTCGCCGCAGGAATATGACATCTCGCTTGGCGGGCCGCAGCGGCAGGAGATGATCCAGCGCGCCAACGGCCGCACCACCGTGCCGCAGGTATTCATCGACGGCACGCATATCGGTGGCTCGGACGATCTCGCCGCGCTCAACGCGCGCGGAGGATTGGACCCGCTGCTCGCGGCATGAGGATCGCGCTGCTGCAGATGACGAGCGGGATCGATCCTGCCGTCAATGCCGCGGACATGCGCCACGGCATCACCGCCGCGGCCGCCAACGGCGCCGGCATGGTGTTCCTGCCCGAGATGGCGGGGCTGATCGATCGCGACCGCGCCCGCGCCGCCGCATCGATCCACGCCGAGGCCGACGATCCGGTGCTTGCCAGCGTCCGCGAGACCGCGGCGGTCGCCGGCCTGTGGGTGCATGTCGGCTCGCTGGCGGTGCGGCGTGCCGATGGCCGCTCCGCCAACCGCAGTTTCGTCATCGACGCCGCCGGCGCAATCCGCGCGCGCTACGACAAGCTCCATCTGTTCGACGTCGACCTGCCGACCGGCGAAAGCTGGCGTGAATCCGCCGCTTACGCTCCCGGCGACGCGGCGGTGGTCGTCGATGCGCCGGTCGGGCCGCTCGGTCTGTCGATCTGCTACGACCTGCGCTTTCCCGCGCTCTATGCCGCGCTCGCCGCGGCGGGGGCGGAGGTGCTCGCGATCCCCGCCGCCTTCACCCGCCCGACCGGCGCGGCGCATTGGCACGCGCTGATGCGCGCCCGCGCGATCGAGACCGGCTGTTTCGTCGTCGCCGCCGCGCAGGCCGGCGCGCATGCCGATGGCCGCACCACCTACGGCCATTCGCTGGTCATCGATCCGTGGGGCGACGTGCTGCTCGACATGGGCGAGGCGCGCGGGCTGGGGCTTGCCGAGATCGACCCGGCGCGCGTCGCCGACGTCCGCGCCCGCATCCCGGTGCTCGACCATGCCCGCGCGATCCCGCCGGTCACCCGCGCGTGATCGTCTTCGACCTGCGCTGCGGGCTGGATCACGTCTTCGAGGCGTGGTTCGCGTCGAGCGCGGCCTATGACGCGCAGGCGGCGGCGGGGCTGCTCGCCTGCCCGATGTGCGGCGACACCGCGATCGCCAAGGCGATGATGGCGCCGAGCATCCCGGCCAAAAGCAATCGCCGCGCCGATCCGCCGCCCGCCGCGGCGATCAAGGCGGCGCTGCGCGAGATCGCCGCCGACCAGGCCAGGACGCTCGCCACCTCGTCGTGGGTCGGCAGCGACTTTGCGACTCGGGCGCGCGCGATGCACGACGGCGACGAGGTCGTCCGCCCGATCCATGGTCAGGCCAGCCTCGCCGAGGCGAAGGCGATGGTCGCCGACGGCGTGCCGGTGGCGCCGCTGCTCTGCCCGGTGGTGCCGCCCGAAAAGACGAATTGAGCCGCTGGACCCGCCCCGCGCCGCCCGGTATCAGGATCGCAGTGGCCCCGTAGCTCAGCCGGATAGAGCGCCAGATTCCTAATCTGTAGGTCGCGCGTTCGAATCGCGCCGGGGTCACCATCACCGCCCTCTCGCCGGTCCCGTCGCGTGCCGGGTCATCGGTCCAGATCGGTCCGGCTTGCAACTTTCGGTCGCGCCGCGCATAGCGCGCCTTCATGACCGCCGGGGGGCGGTCTGCCGGACTGCAAAATGCCGGCAACAATCCGCTGCTAAACGGGCAGCAGGACCAGCCATTTGGGGGCGACTATGTTGAGCCAGACGATCAGCGCGCCGGTCGACGCCGACTCGCCCGCCCTCGGCGGATCGCGAATCAAGCCACTCGCCTTCTGGCTCTATGTGCTGGTCGGCGTGGTGATGATCATCGCCTCGGCGATCGCATTGCCGTTCCTGCCGGCCCGCTCACGCTGAACCGGCGCCGCGGCGCACCGCGGCGCATCCCGATCGATCGAGACTATTGACGTCGGGAGCATCGCCGGCCGCAAGTGGCGCGATGCTCCCGATCGAAAGCCGTGTAGGGTTCAGGCCTTCACGTGCTGCGAAATGTACTTGTTCATCTCGAACATCGTGCACTTGTCGCGGCCGAACACCTTCTGCAGTTTGTCGTCTGCAAGGATTTCGCGCTTGTTTTCCGGGTTCTGCAGGTTGTTGGACTTGATATATTCCCACACCTTGCTGATCACCTGGCTGCGCGGCAGCTTCTCGTTGCCGACGATCGCGCCGAGCTCCGGGGAGGGCTGCACGGGCGCGTGGATGCCGCCGGTCTTGGTAGTCGTAGCCATCGCATTCCTTCCTGCTCGCACCCGGTCGATCCCGGGTGCTCTAAACGTTACGCTTTCTTCAGCGCGGTCGCCTTGTGCGCTGCCTTTCCACCATTGTCACTCTCTACGATATATTGGGGGTCGTCCTTCGACGCGCGGACGGTATGGCCCTTGATCGCGGTGTCGCTCGTCTGCTTCTTCTCGACCGTGCCGTGCGCGGTGCCGCCGTGGCTCTTCCAGGTCACTTCGTCGCCCTTCTTGAGGTCCGCCATCGTCTCTCTCCGTTCGTTACGCCCACAACAAAGCGCGGATACGGCAAAGGGTTGCACGCGGTGCGGCGGGGCGGTTGGACGCGTTGCCGAAACGAACTTATGACGGGCCGGCACCGCCACCGGCGGCAGGACCAAGGAACGCAGCATGACCGATCAGCACCACGCGCCGGACGAGGGCGCCACCGCCGCAACCGGCGACGCGCCGGTCGTCCCCATTGAGGTCGCCGAGGCGATCCGCACCCTGATCCGCTGGGCCGGCGACGACCCCGGCCGCGAAGGGTTGATCGACACGCCGCGCCGCGTCGCCAAGGCGTGGAAGGAATATTGCGCGGGCTATGCCGACGATCCCGCCCGCCATCTGGCGCGCGTGTTCGAGGAGGTCGGCGGCTATGACGAGATCGTCCTGCTCAAGGACATCCCCTTCCAGTCGCATTGCGAACATCACATGGCGCCGATCATCGGCAAGGCGCACATCGCCTATCTGCCGCGCGATCACGTCGTCGGGATCAGCAAGCTCGCCCGCGTGCTGCACGGCTTCGCCCGCCGGTTGCAGGTGCAGGAGCGGCTCACCGCCGAGGTCGCCGACTGCATCTGGGACAATCTCAAGCCGCAGGGCGTTGCGGTGGTGATCGAGGCGAGCCACGCCTGCATGACCGCGCGCGGCGTGCGCACGCCGGGCGTGTCGATGGTGACCAGCCGGATGATGGGCGTGTTCCGCGAGGACGACCGTAGCCGCAAGGAAGTGCTGGCGCTGATGGGATGTTGACCCGCACCGTCCTCGTCACCGGCGGTGCGAAGCGGCTCGGCGCGGCGACCGCGCGTGCCTGCGCCGCCGCCGGCTGGCGCGTGGTGGTACATTACGGCGCCTCCGCCGACGAAGCGCAGGCTTTGGCGGCGGAACTGGGCGGCGCGGCCGTGCACGGCGATCTCGCCGACCCCGCCGGCGCAGCGGCCTTGTTCGCCCGCGCCCGCGACGCCGCCGGCGGGCCGATCGCCGCGTTGGTCAACAGCGCCTCGCTCTTCGCCTACGACCGGCCCGAGGCGCTCGACCCCGCGCTGGCGGCGCGGCTCCACGCGATCAACGCGGTGACCCCGGCGATGCTCGCCGCCGCGCTCGCCGCGCAGGACGATCTGGCCGACGGCGCGGTGGTCAACCTGCTCGACCAGAAGCTCGCCAACCCCAACCCCGATTTCTTCAGTTATTCGCTGAGCAAATACGCGCTGGCCGGCGCGACCGAGATGCTCGCGCAGGCGCTGGCGCCGAAGGTCCGCGTCAATGCCGTCGCGCCGGGCATCACCTTGCCGAGCGGCGACCAGAGCGAGGCGGAATTTGCCGCCGTCGCCGCCGACAATCTGCTGCGCCGCCCGGTCGGCGCGGCGGCGGTCGCCGAGGCGGTGGTCTATCTGCTCGGCGCGCGCAGCGTCACCGGCCAGACGCTCTACGTCGACTGCGGCCAGCGTTTCCTGCGCCGCGACGGCGACGTGATGTTCGAGGGACGCAATGGCTGATTACACCACGATCCTCGACGGGCTCGAGGTGGCGATGCGGCTCGGCATCCACCCGCACGAGGCGGCACCGCAGCGCGTCCGCCTGTCGGTGTGGATGACGGTCGATTATGCCAACCCGCCGAGCGCCGACGCGATCGACGAGGTGCTCGACTACGACTTCCTGCGCGACGGCATCCTCGCGATGGCCGCCGGCCCCGGCTTCGCCTTGCAGGAGACGCTGGTCGAGGCGATCGCCGCGCTCTGCCTCGCCGACCCGCGCGTCCGGCAGGTCCGCGTCCGCTCGCTCAAGCCCGACGTCTATCCGGACGCCGCGGTCGGCTGCGAGATCGTCCGCACCCGCTAGGCCCTGCATCTCCCTTGGGGGGAGGGGGGCATGACCGTCAAGGAACGCCGCGATGTGTGCCGCCCCGGCGGACGCGGGTCGCTCCCGCAACAGCCTCAGCGCCAGACGTCCGCCGCCGCGCTGACGACCGTCTTCGAGCCGAGCGCGTTGAGCGCGATCCGGTGCACGACCTCGATCGGCGCGGTGCAGAGGTCGCCGACCACTTGCACCCGCCATCCGTCGGCCGCCCGCGACAAGGCGGTGAACACGACGCAATTCTGCGTCATCATGCCGCCGACGATCAGCTCTTCGATCCCCGTCAGTTGCGCCGCGAGATCGGTATCCTGAAACGCATCGGCATGCCGCTTCACGACGACCGGCGCGTCCCCCGCGGCGGCGAGGATCGCAGGACGAATCTCGGCCCCGGCGCTGCCCCGCACGAACGGCCCGGCGTCAGCCGGCGACTCGTGCCGGACCAGAATCACGCGATCCTCCTGCGCCTTCGCCCGCCCGATCGCCGCGACGATCCGCGCCTCGACCGCCTCCGCTTCCCACAGCGGCAGGACGCCACCGGGGAAATAGTCGTTCTGGATATCGATGACGAGAAACGCGCGGGTCATGTGATGCTCCGGACTGTCGCGAGAGGAAATTACGGGTGAGTAGAACAGGGTGAAAAATATCCGGTTGTTGGATATCCCATGATATATCAGCAGTGCTCCTGCGAAAGCAGGAGCCCAGGAGTCCCGAACGCAATGAGATGTTGTTTTACTTGGCTCTGGGCTCCTGCGTTCGCAGGAGTACTGCGTTGATTTGTTGGTGACCGAGACTTTCGCAAAGGTCTCGAACAAGTCCGCGCTGATCCAGCGAACCTCATAGCCAGCACCATCGTCGTCACGATGCGGGCACCGTCGCGCCACGCCGCGGCAGATACCCGGCACGGATCAGGAACGCTCGCAGCGACTCCGGAAAGTCGCGATATCGCGTCTCATGCCCGGGCTTGCAGGCGTAATGCTGTTCCGCCGAGCCGTGCGAGTCGCAGAATTGCCGAACGTCCTTCCCATGTTCGTAGTGACGCAGCATCGCCGCCCAGGCCGCCGCGAACTGCCCGGCGCGGGCGGCATCCGCGACATAGGCGGCGCAGCTACCGTTGCGATCCGGCTCGCTGGAAAAGCACCTCGGTGCCAATCGCTTCATATCCGCCGCGAAGACGCTGCGCAGCGCCGGATCGTCGCTCACGTCCGTCGGTACGCCCTCGATCACCGTGAATATCCGCGGCGGCCGCGGTGTGCAGCCGTTGCAGCCGAACGTCGAACCGAACGCACTATCTCCCAAGATCAGATCGATCCGGCCGTCGCCCGACCGGTCCGCAGGAAAATCGGCAATCCGGCCTTCAAGAAACGCGCCGTCATGTCGCCCCATCGGCACGGCGCGATAGCCGTCGTCGACCGGCAGCAACAACTGGACGGTCAGCACGCCCCCGGAGCCGCCGTATTGGCTCTCGACGATCACGCCGGGGCGCGGGTCGTGCGGCTCGAAGCGCACGATTGCGATGCGTGCATATTCACTCTGCCGATCGGTCGTCACCGTCAGCGGGCGGATCCCCGGCGCACTCACCGTTACCGACCCCTGATTGTTGAATCCGTCCCATCGACATGAGGTATCGCCGACGGGCTTCGCAGGGCAGGGCAAGGCCGCGACGTGCACGGTCACGCCGCCCGAGGCGAAGTCGAGCGGCTGCTTCTTGAAAGACAGCCACTCGCGGAACTGGCCGATCGGCACGTCCGCCGGCGCGGCGCCTAGCAGAAGAATGGAGAGGATCAGCGGCAGGGCGCGCATATCCGCTCTCCCTCAACGCGCGGGCCGGGGCGTGGCCCGCGTCTCCGGCACCTTGTGCGGCCGGCAAATGCGCAGCTTCGGCTGGCAGGCGATGCCGATGTCCGAACACACCGTCTTGCCGTCCTTGGCGGTGCACGCGCGGCAGGCCTTCGCCACATCGGTACAGACCTGCGGCGTAGCGAGCGCCAGTGCGACGATCATCGGCATGATGTGCTTCTCCAGCAGCAAGACCTTCGGACCCGCGCCAGACTAACGCACCGTGCGAAACAAGCAATCAAGGCCTGTCCTACAGGCCGCGCCGCGGCTAATATCCTCCCCGGCTCTTTCTCATCGGCTTGATGTCGAACGATATATTTCCGGCGGCAGGCAATCCTCCGCCGCAATCGACTTGCGACTCGGCGATGCGATGGGTGCAGAAACGGAAACGATCGGGCTGGATCGTTTCCGTTAAGGTGTCCATCTTGTCCATGTCGTCCAACACCGCCCGCGCTGGCTCCACGCGGGCGGGGCCGCGATCAGGCCCGGTTGGCGGCGCTCAGCACCGCACGCACGCTCGCGGTTGCGATGTCGGTGTCCATGCCGACGCCGAACACGGTGCGCCCGTCCGCAGTGCGGCATTCGACATAGGCGGCGGCCTGCGCATCGGCGCCATGGCCGATCGCATGTTCGCTGTAATCGACCACGTCGAGGTCCGGCCCGGTCTCGCCGAGCGCAGCGATCACGCCCGAGATCAGCCCGTTGCCACGGCCCGAGATCGACCGTTCCGCGCCGTCGACCGCGACGCGACCGACGAACAGGCGGTCGCCCGCGCTGCCGCTCTCCTCGTAATCGCGCAACACGAACCGGTCGTCGTCGCGCGGCAGATAGGTCGCCTCGAACCGGCCCCAGATGTCGGCGGCACCGAGTTCGCGGCTCGTTTCGTCGGCGAGCGCCTGGACGTGGCGGCTGAAATCCGCTTGCAGACGCTTGGGCAGCTTCAGCCCCTTGTCCTGTTCGATCACCCAGGCGACGCCGCCCTTGCCGCTTTGCGAATTGACGCGGATCACCGCCTCGTAGCTGCGGCCGAGATCGGCCGGATCGATCGGCAGATACGGGACTTCCCACAATTCATCGTTGCGCGCCGATTGCGCTGCGAAGCCCTTCTTGATCGCGTCCTGATGGCTGCCCGAGAAAGCGGTGAACACCAGATCGCCGGCATAAGGCGTGCGCGGATGCACCGGGATATTGGTGCAATAATTGATCGTGTTGACGATGCCGTCGATGTCCGACAGGTCGAGGCCCGGCGACACGCCCTGCGTGTACATGTTGAGCGCGACGGTCACGAGGTCGCAATTGCCGGTCCGCTCGCCATTGCCGAGCAGGCAGCCCTCGACGCGATCGGCCCCCGCCATCAGCCCCAGCTCCGCCGCGGCGACGCCGGTGCCGCGGTCATTATGGGTGTGGAGCGAGATCACGACGCACTCGCGGTTCGGGATGTTGCGGCCGAACCATTCGATCTGGTCGGCATAGACGTTGGGCGTCGCGCACTCGACCGTCGCGGGCAAATTGAAGATGATCGGCTTGTCGGCCGTCGGCTGGAGCACGTCCATCACCGCCGCGCAGACTTCGAGCGAGAAATCGAGTTCGGCGGTCGAGAAGGTCTCGGGACTATATTCGAACCGCCAGTCGGTGTCGGGGCGTTTCGCCGCCTCGTCGCGCAGCACCTTGACGCCCTCGATCGCGATCCGCTTCACCTCGTCGCGGGTCATGCCGAACACGATCTTGCGCCACGCCGGCGACACCGCATTGTAGAGGTGGACGATCGCCTGTTTCGCGCCGTCCAGGCTGGCGAAGCTCGTCTCGATCAGGTCGCGGCGCGACTGGGTGAGCACCTGCACGAACACGTCGTCGGGGATGCGGCCGGTCTTCACCAGCCCGCTGATAAAATCGAACTCCGTCGCCCCGGCCGAGGGGAAGCCGACCTCGATCTCCTTGAGGCCCACCTTGACGAGCAGGTCGAACAACCGCGTCTTCTTTTCGGCGTCCATCGGGTCGATCAGCGCCTGATTGCCGTCGCGCAGGTCGGTCGACAGCCAGCGCGGCGCCTGGGTGATGACGCGCGACGGCCATTGCCGGTCGGGGAGGTCGATGGTCGGGAAGGGGCGGTATTTGGTCGAAGGATCGCGGAGCATGTATCGGTCCCGTCTGTGGCGCCGCGGACGCTGATCGTCGGACGCGGCTGGGTGGCGCTGAAGCGTTATCCGGCCCTTAGGGAGGCGTGCACGAGCAACCGCCGCCCTAAGGGCGGATAAGTCGCAGAAGAAGGGTCGTGCGGTCCATGTCGATGCGGGTCATGGCCGAGGCGGCAGGACTTGTCCACCGCCGAGCGGCGCCAAATTGGCGTTGACGCTCCGTTAAGCCTCACCGGTCTAGCCGGCAGAGAGGCGGAAAGGTCTCACATTAACATATGTTTTGAAGGGCTTGGAATGCGTCAGCTCGTCTATATCAGCAGCGTGCGGAAACCGGCGGAGGTTGATCCGGCGGTGATCCTCGCCCAGTCGCGACGCAACAATGCGCGGGCGCGGGTGACGGGCCTGCTATTCTTCGACGGCAAGCGCTTCCTTCAGGCGCTGGAAGGCGACGATGCCACGGTCGACGCCACGTTCGCGCGTATCCAGGCGGACGGCCGGCATCACGCGCTGGTGGTGCTTTCGAACCGCAGCATCGAGCAGCGCGAGTTCGGCGAATGGGCGATGGCCTATCAGGCGCCGGGCGAGGACGGCGGCGATCCGCTGGAGCGGATCGGCAGGCTCACCGCGAACGCCGACCCGGCGGTGCGGCCGACGTTCGCGGGGTTCGCCAAGGTGCGGCGCGCGGCCTGACCGGTTATTGCGCGGCGAAGGCGGCGTGGATGTGGAGCTTGACCTCGTCCGACACGACCGGGGCATAGGCGCCGACGCCGAAGTCGCTGCGCTTGATCGTCGCGGTGCCGTTGAAGCCGAAGTTGAGCTTCTTGCTCATCGGGTTGGCGCCTGCGCCGACGAAGGTCGCGTCGATCGTCACCGGCTTGGTCTGGTCCTTGATCGTCAGATTGCCGGTGATCGTCGCCTTGTTGCCACCACGCGGCGTCACGCTCGTCGAGACAAAGCGCGCGGTCGGATATTTGGCGGCGTCGAAGAAGTCGGGCGACTGGAGGTGCTTGGCGAACGGCGCCGCGGTGACCGCGAGCTCGGCGATCTGGAAGGTCACGTCGACCTTGGCGGCGGCGGGCTTGGCGGGATCGATGGTGATCGAGCCGGTCGAGGCGCCGAACATGCCCTGGAGCATCGAGAAGCCCATGTGGTTGACCTCCCACGACACCTGCGTGTGGGCGGGATCGACCTGATAGGTGCCGGCGGGGACCTTCGCGCTAGGCTGGCCGGGCTGGCCCGGCGCGGTCGGGATGATCTGGGCGACGGCGGGGACGGCGGCCGTTGCGAGCACGGCGGCGAGGATGAGACGCATGGGGGGAAGCTCCGAAGGTTGTTTCGGAGGTTAAACCATGGGTTTGTGACAATCGGAAGGGGCAAAGCCGAAACGGATCGTTGGTGATCTGATCGACACAAACTTTCGTCATCCCGGCGAAAGCCGGGACCCATGGTTGCGGCGCGGTCGAGGTTTCGCACAACGCCGACACCATCGTGACCATGGGTCCCGGCCTCCGCCGGGATGACGATCATGGGTCAGTTCTTGTCCTTGTCGACCAGCTTGTTGGCGCCGATCCACGGCATCATTGCGCGCAGCTCGGTACCGACCTTCTCGATCGGATGCGCGGCGGCCTGCTTGCGCGCCGCCTTCAGCTCGGGCTGGCCGGCGCGGTTGTCGAGGACGAAGTTCTTGACGAAGCGGCCCGACTGGATGTCGGCGAGCACGCGCTTCATCTCCTTCTTGGTCTCGTCGGTTATGATCCGCGGGCCGGTGGTGATGTCGCCATATTCGGCGGTGTTGCTGATCGAATAGCGCATGTTGGCGATGCCGCCCTCATACAGCAGGTCGACGATCAGCTTGGTCTCGTGCAGGCACTCGAAATAGGCCATCTCGGGCGCGTAGCCCGCCTCGGTGAGCGTCTCGAAGCCCGCCTGAATCAGATGGGTGATGCCGCCGCACAGCACCGCCTGCTCGCCGAACAGGTCGGTCTCGCATTCCTCGCGGAAGTTGGTTTCGATGATGCCCGAACGGCCGCCGCCGACGCCGCTGGCATAAGCGAGCGCGACGTCATGCGCGTTGCCGCTGGCGTCCTGATGGATCGCGATCAGGCAGGGCACGCCGCCGCCGCGGACATATTCCGAGCGGACGGTGTGGCCCGGGCCCTTGGGCGCGATCATGATGACGTCGATGTCCGCGGGTGGCTCGATCAGGCCGAAATGCACGTTGAGGCCGTGCGCGAAGGCGAGCGCCGCACCGGGCTTCATATTGCCCTTGAGGTCCGCATCCCAGATCGCCGCCTGATGCTCATCGGGGGCGAGAATCATGACGATGTCCGCCCATTGCGCCGCTTCCTTGTTGGACTTGACCGCGAAGCCGGCGTCGATCGCCTTCTTGGCAGTCGCCGAGCCCTCGCGCAGCGCGATCGCCACGTCCTTGACGCCGCTGTCGCGCAGGTTCTGCGCATGCGCATGGCCCTGCGAGCCATAGCCGATGATGGCGATCTTCTTGTCGGTGATCAGGTTCAGATCGGCGTCGCGATCGTAATAGACTTTCATGCTTCTTCCTTTCGTCACCGCGGGTGACGGGTGGGGGGTAAAACTCAGGCCGCCTCGCGGCCGCGGGCGATGGCGACGATGCCGGTGCGGGCGACCTCGATCAGGCCGACCTCGCCCATCAGTTCGACGAACTTGTCGATCTTCTCGATCGCGCCGGTCACCTCGAAGACGAAGCTGGTCGTCGTCGCATCGACCACGCGGGCGCGATAGACATCGGCGAGGCGCAGCGCCTCGATCCGGTGGTCGCCGGTGCCGGCGACCTTGACCAGCGCCAGTTCCCGCTCGACGTGCGCGCCCTGCGCGGTGAGGTCGGTGACCTTGTGGACGGGCACCAGCCGGTCGAGCTGCGCGATGATCTGCTCCATCGTCGCCGGCGAGGCACTGGTGACGATCGTGATGCGGCTGACCGTCTTGTCGGCGGTGATCTCGCTGACGGTCAGGCTCTCGATATTGTAGCCGCGCGCGGTGAACAGGCCGGCGATCCGGGCGAGGATGCCCGGCTCGTTGTCGACGATCACCGCCAGCGTGTGGCGTTCGGCAGCTTCGGTCTTGATATGCATCCGCATCGTCACCCCAGCGAACGCTGGGGTCTCCCTATGATATGAGCGCGCGCTTGCAGCGCGAGACCCCGGCTTTCGCCAGGGCGACGGTCTGGTCGGGTCAGACCAGCGCCTTGGCCTCGTCGTCCATCGTACCGGACACTTCGTTGGCCTGCAGGATCATGTCGGTATGCGCGGCACCCGACGGGATCATCGGAAAGCAGTTCGCCAGCTTGGCGACGCGGCAGTCGACGATCACCGGCCCGTCATGGTCGAGCATCGCCTGGATGCCGTCGTCCAGTTCGCCCATCGTCTCGATGCGGATGCCCTTCCAGCCATAGGCCTCGCCGAGCCTGACGAAATCGGGCAGCGAATCCGAATAGCTTTCGGCATAACGGCTCTCGTAGGTCAGCTCCTGCCACTGACGCACCATCCCCATATATTCGTTGTTGAGGATGAAGATCTTGACCGGAAGCCGGTATTGCGAGGCGGTGGCGAGCTCCTGGATGTTCATCTGGATCGAGGCTTCGCCGGCGATGTCGATGACCAGCGCGTTGGGATTGCCGAGCTGCGCGCCGATCGCCGCGGGCAGGCCATAGCCCATCGTGCCGAGACCGCCGCTGGTCAGCCATTTGTTGGGCTTTTCGAAGCCGAAATGCTGCGCGGCCCACATCTGGTGCTGGCCGACCTCGGTGGTGATGATCGGGTCGCGGCGATGCGTCGCCTCCCACAAGGCGCGGACGGCGCGCTGCGGCATGATCGCCTCGCCCGTCTCGGGGAAGCTCAGGCTCTTCACCGCACGCCAGCCGGCGATCCGGTTCCACCATTCGCGCGTGTCCGGCTTGGGATGCTGGCGCGCCTTCCAGATGCGGACCATGTCCTCCATCGCATGGCCGGCATCGGCGATGATCGCGAGATCGACGCGGACGTTCTTGTTCACGCTCGACCGGTCGATGTCGATATGGACCTTGCGGCTGTTCGGGCTGAACGCGTCGAGCCGGCCGGTGACGCGATCGTCGAAGCGGCTGCCGATCGCGACGATCAGGTCGGCCTGGTTCATCGCCATGTTTGCCTCATAGGTCCCGTGCATGCCGAGCATGCCGAGGAACTGGTCGGACGAGGCGGGGAAGCAGCCGAGGCCCATCAGCGTCGAGGTCACCGGCGCACCGGTGATCCGCGCCAGCTCGCGCAGCAATTGCGACGCCGCCGGACCCGAATTGATGATCCCGCCGCCGGTGTAGAGGATCGGCCGCTCTGCCGCGGCCAGCATGTCGACGAGCTGCTCGATCTGCGGCTGCGATGCCTTCACCTGCGGGCGATAGGTCTTGTGCTGGATCGGGCCGGGCTTGCTGTAGCGCGCAGTCGCGACCTGGACGTCCTTGGGAATGTCGACGACGACCGGGCCGGGGCGGCCCGAGGTCGCGATATGGAACGCCTCGTGGATCGTCGCGCCGAGCGTCGCCGGGTCCTTCACCAGATAATTGTGCTTGGAACAGTGGCGTGTGATGCCGACCGTGTCCGCCTCCTGAAAGGCGTCGGTGCCGATCAGCGCGGTCGGCACCTGCCCGGTGATGACGACCATCGGGATCGAGTCGAGCAACGCGTCGGTGATGCCGGTGACCGCATTGGTCGCGCCCGGCCCCGAGGTGACGAGCACGACGCCGGGCTTGCCCGTCGAGCGCGCATAACCCTCAGCGGCATGCGTCGCCGCCTGCTCGTGGCGGACGAGGATGTGCTTGAGCCGCGCGCCGTTCGCATTGGCGCGGAACATCGCGTCATAGATCGGCAAGACCGCCCCACCGGGGTAGCCGAACACGACCTCCACGCCGAGATCGCACAGCGCCTCGACCAGGATGTCTGCTCCGCTCTTTTCGCCCACGGTCTGTCTCCAAATGTTGGTATACGGAAAATGTTGCGGTGCGGTTAGCGGTGCGGCAGGATGGGGTCAACCCTCTTTGCGCAACAAACTTGCTATCGAATCAATCAAACCGTTAGAAAGTGTCTCGCGTAACCAGTTGTCCGGCGGTTGATTACGGAACCAGGTATATTGCCGTTTGGCATAGCGCCGGGTGTCGAGCTGTATGCGGGCAAGCGCCGTATCGCGGTCGGCGGTTCCCGCCAGCAGCGCCGATATTGGCGGCACCCCGATCGCACGGCGGATCGGCGCATCGTTAGGCAGGTCCGCGCGGGCGAGCAGCGCGGCGACCTCGTCGATGGCGCCCTGATCGAACATCGCGACGCAACGCGCGTCGATCCGGGCGAACAGCGTCTCGCGATCGGGCAGCAGAATGGCCGCGGCGAGATCGATCGCATCGCCGATCCCGCCCGCGCGCTCACGCTGCCACGCGGCGAGCGGCCGGCCGGTGGACCGGACCACTTCGAGCGCGCGCGCGACCCGCGTCGTATCGGCGGGGGCGAGGCGCGCGGCGGCCTCGGCATCCTCGATCGTCAGCAGCCGATGCGCGTCGGCGACCGGCAGCGCGCGCACGGCGGCGCGAATCGCGGGATCGATCTCCGGCACCGGCGCGATGCCGTCGAGCAAGGTGCGCAGATACAGGCCGGTGCCGCCGACGAGGATCGGCAGTCTGCCCGCGCCATGCGCCGCGGCGATCTCCCTCCGCGCCTCGGCGGCCCAGCGTGCGGCGGAATAGCCGGCGTCGGCGGCGTCGATATGGCCGAACAGGCGATGCGGGGCCGCGGCGGCCTCTTCGACGCTCGGGCGAGCGGTCAGGACGGCGAGATCGGCATAGACCTGGCTCGCGTCGGCGTTGATGACGACGCCGTCGTGCGACTGCGCGAGCGCGATCGCGGCGGCGGACTTGCCGCTGGCGGTCGGCCCTGCGATGAGCGCGACCCTTGGTTTGGGGTTGGAGGCTGCGATGTTCACCGCGACGCTCATAGGCGAAACGCTCGGGTCAGGCGACCTGTCGGCGGCGACGGATCGCCTCGCCGCGGCCGGTTGCGCCCCCGGCGACGTCGCATGGCTGGACGAAGGTGTGGCGGCGGACGTCGTCTTCACGGCCGATCCGGCGGCCGCGCGCACGGCGCTGGAGGGCGCCTTGCCCCGCACCGACGTCATCGTCCAGCCGACCGCGACGCGGCGCAAGGCGCTGATCGTCGCCGACATGGATTCGACGATGATCACCGTCGAGTGCATCGACGAGCTCGCGGATTATGCCGGCATCAAGGCGGACGTCGCCGCGGTGACCGAGGCGGCGATGCGCGGCGAACTGGATTTCGAGGGGGCGCTCGACGCGCGCGTCGCGCTGCTCGCGGGACTGGACGAGGCGGTCATCGCGCAATGTCTCGCCGAGCGGGTGCGGATCATGCCGGGCGCGAAGGCGCTGGTGCGGACGATGCGGGCGAACGGCGCGGCGGCGGTGCTGGTTTCGGGCGGCTTCACCCGCTTCGCAGACCCCGTTGCCGCCGAGATCGGCTTCGATCGCGCAATCGCCAACGTGCTGCTGATCGAGGGCGGCCGGCTGACCGGCACCGTCGCCAAACCGATCGTCGGATCGGCGACCAAGGAGGACACGCTGCTCGCCTGGATCGCCGAGCGCGGCATCGATCCCGCGCTGTCGCTCGCGGTGGGTGACGGCGCCAACGACCTTGCGATGATCAAGCGGGCGGGGCTGGGCGTGGCCTATCAAGCCAAGCCAATCGTCGCCGCAGCGGCCGGCGCGCGCGTCGATCATGGCGACCTGTCGGCGCTGCTCTATGCGCAGGGTTATCGGCGCGCCGACTGGGTCGACGGATAACGCTCGCCGGGCGGACCTAAGGCGCGACGACCACGCATGCGACGCCCGCGGTCGCGCACGCCTTCTGCGCCGCCGCCTTCGATGCGAAGCCGCTCGCTTGCAGGCGGATCACATTGCCGGCCTTGGCATAGACCGGCTGCGTGCCGGCGAGCTTGCCGCGCACCCGCGACCATTGCGTCTGCGCGTTCGCCTGCGTGCTGAACGCGCCGAGCTGGATCTTCCACGCGCCGCCGGCGGGCGCCGCCGCGGGCCGGGGTGGGGCGGGGCGTTTCTCATGCGCCACGATGCGATCGGCGACCGGGCGGTCGGGCGACACATCGGCGGGGGCCGGTTTCTGGCGCGGCGGTGCCTTCGCCGGAGTGGCGATCGGAACGGTGCCGCGGCGCGGGGCGGTCGCCTCTGCCGCCATCATGCCGCCGCGGTCGGCGGCGGGCGGACCGGCGCGCAGGTCGGTCGCGTAGCGCTGCGCCAGCGCCGTGCCGCGCTGACGGTCGGCAGGCGTGATATATTGGTCCATCTGCGCCAGCGTCTCCGAGGCCGACTTCAGCCCCGCCTGCGACGCCATCGTCATCAGCGCGTAGGCGCGGGGATAGTCGCGGGGCACGCCGTCGCCGTTGAACAGCATCGTGCCGAGCACCAGCTGGCCACGCGGCTCGCCGCGCCGCACCGACTTCTCCAGCCACGGCGCGGCCTCCGCCTTGCGACCGGCCTGGAACAGCGCGAAGCCGTAATTGTCCTCGGCCTGCGGATGGCCTTGCAGCGCCGCCTTGCGGAACCAGCTTTCCGCCAGCGCCGGATCGAGCGGCACGCCGCGGCCGAGCTTGTATGCCTGGCCGAGGTTGAACTGCGCATCGGCGTCGCCCGCGACCGCCGGGCCGCGCCATTGCGCCACCGCGCCGGCGAAGTCACCCCGGGTCCAGGCCTCGACGCCCGCCTTGACCGCCTGCGCCCCGGCCGGCGCGGCAACGGCGATGCAAGCCACCAGCGCAACCGCCATCCAACCGGTATTCCGCATCCTCGTCACCCTCTTCACCATATCGGCCGCATCATGCCCCGGACGCGCGCGCAGGCAAAGCCACATCGCGCAAAGCGCTACATTAACCGCCTGTTAGCGCTGTCCTGTCAGGTTCGCTTACGATTTGACGGCACAGATTGAAGGGGGCCTATGCGCGTTCTCGCGATGGCATCGCAAAAGGGTGGTTCGGGCAAGACGACATTGTCCGGACATCTCGCGGTGCAGGCCCAGCTCGCAGGGCACGGCCCGGTGGTCCTCATCGACATCGATCCGCACGGTACGCTGGCCGACTGGTGGGGTGATCGCACCACGGCCTATCCCGCCTTCGCGCAGACCGTCGTCGCGCGGCTCCAGGCGGATCTTGAGATGCTGCGCCAGCAGGGGGTCAAGCTGGTGATGATCGACACGCCGCCGGCGAACATGCTCGCGATCCAGAGCGTCATCGCCGCCGCCGAGCTGGTCGTCGTGCCGACGCGGCCGTCGCCGCACGATCTGCGCGCGGTGGGCACAACCGTCGACCTGTGCCAGCGCGCGGGGAAGCCGCTGATCTTCGTCCTCAACGCCGCGATGCCCGACGCGCCGATCAACGCCGACGCCGCAGTGGCGCTGGCGCAACATGGCAGCGTCGCGCCGGTGATCGTCCACCAGCGCCTCGATTACGCCACGGCGATGACCGACGGCCGCACGGTGATGGAGGTCGATCCCGGCGGCCGGTCGGCGGCCGAGATCGCGCAGCTGTGGAGCTACATTTCCGGACGGCTCGAGACCAATTTCCGCCGTACCGTGTTCAGCGTGCCGACGGTGCATGGCGGCGGCTTCGGGCCGCGCCCGGCGACGGGCGGCTTCGGTCGCCGGGTGGTCGGGGCATGAGCGCCGTGATCTCTTCCACCCCGCGGCTGGTCCTGACCTTCGGCCTGTCGGCGCTGGTGCTCGGCGGCTCGGTGGTCGGATGTACCGGCGGCAGCGGGCGGATCGCCGCGGCGAGCGATCGCAACGACCGGATCGTCGCGCGGACCGCGGAGCGGCACGCCGACGGGGCCGTGCGGGCGCTGGCCAAACGCGATCCCGCCACCGCGATCGAACGCGCCGAGGCGGCGGTGGCGCTGGCGCCGCGCAATGCGGATTATCGGCTGGTGCTGGGGCAGGCGTATCAGCAGGCGGGGCGCTTCGCGTCGGCGCGCGATACCTTCGCCGAGGTGCTGGAACTGACGCCGGGCAACGGCAAGGCGGCGCTGAGCCTCGCGCTGGCGCAGATCGCCACCGGCGACTGGTCGGCGGCGCAGGCGACGCTGACGCGCAACGCGGCGATCATCCCGGTCGGCGACCTCGGCCTCGCCACCGCGCTCGCCGGCAATCCGGCCGGGGCGATCGCGACGCTCAACGCGGCGGCGCGCGAACCGGGTGCCGACGCGAAGCTGCGGCAGAATCTGGCGCTGAGCTATGCGCTCGCCGGTCAATGGGCGATGGCGCGGGTCGCGGCGGCGGCGGATATGTCGCCTGCCGATGTCGATGCGCGGCTGGAGCAATGGGCGGCCTTCGCGCAGCCGCGCGCGGCGTCGGATCAGGTGGCGAGCCTGCTCGGCGTGACCGCCGGCGCCGACGGCGGGCGACCGGTCGCGCTGGCGCTCAACGCGCCGGTACCGGTGGTGCCGACGCAGGAGGCGCCCGTACGCACCGCCGCGGTCGAGACGCCGGCGCCGGCCTCGCCGTTCACCCGCGTCGTGTTCGCGCCGCCGCAGGAGGTGGCGCAGCCGCTGCCGACGATGCTGCGCGCCGCCGTCGCGCCGGTACGGCAGGCGGTGGCGCTGAAGGTACCCGCAGCGGTTGCAGGCGACTGGTATGTGCAGATCGGCGCGTACAGCAACGTCGCGGTCGCCAAGTCCGGGTGGACCGAGGCGACGCGGCGCTTCGCAACACTGACCGGGCAGCGGCCGACCGGGACGATGGTCGCGGCGGCGCAGGGGTCGCTCTACCGCGTGTCGGTGGGCGGATTCAGCCGCGCCGAGGCGGACCGGCTGTGCGGCCGCTATCGCGCCGAGGGCGGCGCCTGTTTCGTCCGCCGCGAGGCCGGCGACCGGATCGCGCAATGGCTGCGCGCGCCGGTGCAGGTGGCGGCGCGCTGATCAGACCTCGCGCCCGGCCTTCCACAGCCTGAGCACCCGGCCTTGGACGGGCAGGCCGTCGAACGGCGTATTGCCCGCCGAGGCGAAGGCCTCGCCGTCGACCTGCCACGGCGTGTCGGGATCGAACAGCATCAGGTCGGCGGGCTTGCCGACCTCCAGCGTCCCCGTGTCGAGCCCGAGCACCTGCGCCGGGTTGACCGCGAGCATCGCCAGCAATCGCTCGAGCGGCAGCACGCCGTCGCGCACCAGCAGCAGCCCGAGCGGCAGCAGCGTCTCCGCCCCCGCCATGCCCGCCGCCGAATCGACGAAGGGCAGGCGCTTCGCCTCTGGCCCGTGCGGGTCGTGGCCCGAGGACAGGACGTCGATCGTCCCGTCCGCCACAGCGGCGCGCGCCGCCTGCCGGTCGCTTTCGCTGCGCAGCGGCGGCGAGAGATGGGCGTAGGTGCGGAAGTCGCTCATCGCGATGTCCGACAGATGGAGATGCGCGGGGGTGATGCCGCAGGTGACGCGCACGCCGCGGCGCTTGGCGGCGCGGATCAGGTCGAAGGCGGCGGCGGTCGTCGCCTGGCGGATGTGGAGACGCGCGCCGCTTTCCTCGGCGAGCATCAGGTCGCGCGCCACCGCCAGCGCCTCGGCCACCGCCGGCGCGGCGGGCAGGCCGTGCCGCGTCGCCGTCTCGCCGTCGGTCGCCACCGCGCCCGCGGTCAGCGCGCCGTCCTCGCCATGCGCGACCACCGCGATGTCGAGGTCGCGGGCATAGGACAGGACGCGCAGCATCACCCCGCTGTCGGCGATCCAGCCGCGCCCCGTCCCCACCGCGCGCGCGCCGGCCGAGATGCAGATCGCCATCTCCGCCATGTCGGTGCCGGCGAGGCCCTGCGTCGCCGCGGCGATCGGGTGGATCCACAGATCGGGCTTGCCGATCAGCGCGGCGCGCTGGACGACGCCGGGATCGTCGAGCACCGGATTGCCGTCGGGCATCAGCGCGACGCGGACGATGCCGCCGGCGCGGCAGGCGTCGCGATCGACCTTGAACACGCCGAGGTCGACGATCCCCGGCGCCAGCAGCTTGCCGCCGCAATCGACCGTCACCGCATCGCCGGGCAGCTCGAACGTGCCGCGCGCGACGATTACGCCGTCGCGGACCAGCAGCCCGCCCGGCGCGACGCCGGCGACGGGGCAGGCGAGCCGCGCATCGAGGAAGGCGATCACGCTCATGCCCAGCCCTCCACGCCGCGCGCGCGCCGGGTAAGCACGTCGAGACACGCCATCCGTACCGCCACGCCCATCTCCACCTGCTCGGTGATCGCCGATTGCGGCCCGTCCGCCACCACCGAATCGATCTCCACCCCCCGGTTCATCGGCCCCGGATGCATCACCAGCGCGTCGGGCAATTTCGCCAGCCGTTCCGGCGTCAGCCCGTAGCGCAGCCGGTATTCGCGGCTCGACGGGATATAGCCGCCCGCCATCCGCTCGTTCTGGACGCGCAGCATCATCACCACGTCGGCGCCGACCAGCGCCGCGTCGAAATCGGTGAACGGCGTCACCCCCATCCGTTCGATCCCGGCGGGCATCAGCGTCGATGGCGCGCAGACGCGCACCTCGGCGGCGAGCGCGGTGAGCGCGAGGATGTTCGAGCGCGCGACGCGGCTGTGCAGCACGTCGCCGCAGATCACGACGCGCTGGCCGGCGATCGAGCCCTTGCGGCGGCGGATGGTGAGCGCGTCGAGCAGCGCCTGCGTCGGATGTTCGTGGCGGCCGTCGCCGGCGTTGAGCACCGGGCAATCGACCTTGTCGGCGATCAGCCGCACCGCGCCGCTCGCCATATGGCGGATGACGATGACGTCGGCGCGCATCGCGTTGAGCGTCTGCGCGGTGTCGATCAGCGTCTCGCCCTTCTTCACGCTCGACTGCGCCGCGTGCATGTTGACTACGTCGGCGCCGAGCCGCTTGCCGGCGATCTCGAAGCTCAGCAGCGTGCGCGTGCTGTTCTCGAAAAAGGCGTTGATCTGGGTAAGGCCGTCGAGCCGCTTGTCGGGCGCGGCATGGCTGCGGTTCGCCGCGACCCAGCTCTCCGCCTCGTCGAGCAGAAAGGCGATCTCATGCGGCTGGAGCCCGTCGATGCCGGTGAGGTGCCGGTGCGGGAAGACGGCGCCACCCTGGATCAGGGCAGCGGGGCGGTGGTCCGA